>JAFAKL010000206.1 GCA_019235445.1 Verrucomicrobiota bacterium
TGGATCGCTATTTGGAGCAAATTACGCAGGAGACGATCAGGACCGGCATCAAGTACATCGTCCTGCGGCTAAGGCGGGTCCGCAACCCAGACATGGTAGCAATTGAGCACCTCGAACACTTCCTGCGCGACGCGGAAAAACGCGACCTTACCGTACTGTTGGCCGGCGTTCGCCCGAATTTTGCAAATATCCTGCGCAACGTTCAATTCCACAAGTGGCTGCCGACAGAGCGAATTTATACGGAAAAAGATGAAGCTTACTCCGCAACGCTAAATGCCGTTCGCGACGCCTACAGGCTCCTGGGTCAAGAGAACAAGACTGGGGAAAAAGAGGCGGCCTATTATCTCGTATAAAAAGTGGCTGATGTGAACACACATCCTTTCTGGACGCCAGCCGCACGGCAACTGTCAGAATGCTCGTGACACCAGCGCAAGAAATGTTCGGGGTCCTGTGCATAGGCTCCCATTTTTCCAGCCGGGACGTTTAGCAGATGGCTCAAATCCTCATATTCCCTGGCCCTATCAACCGCACTCTCCTCCGGCCTTTGCTCACGCTAGGAGAACGCAGCTTCTGCTGATGCGCTATACTCCAAGCCAATCCGCAAGTCACTCGGATCATTTACTAGCTTCCTTCCAGCACCGACTCAACGGGCCGGTCCCAATAAAAATGGTGCTCTTCCAGCCACTGTCTAGCAAAAAGCTTCGATTGATATTTGAGTCCTGAATCACATAGGATCGTGACGATGGTCTGTCCGGGGCCGCTTTCTTGTGCATATCTGACGGCGCCCGCAATGTTAATTCCCGAGGAAAGACCGAGGAATAATCCTTCGTCACGCAACAACTGATAAACGATCGTTACAGCGGATTGGTCGGTAACCCGGTACGCCCGGTCTACCACGACGCCGTCGAGGTTTTTGGTCACCCTGGTTTGTCCGATACCCTCAGCGTAAGATTCGCCGTCTTTTATGTCAGTGTGTCCCTGCGTAAACCAGGACCACATCGCGGCGCCGTAGGGATCGGCGCAAATGAGTGCAATTTCTTTCCGGCGCTCTTTAAGATACAGTCCCGTGCCCGCCAGCGTACCACCGGTTCCAACAGCAGATACGAAAGCGGTGAGTTCACCCGCAGTTTGATCCCAAATCTCAGGACCGGTTGAACTGAAATGCGCGTGGCGATTCGCGGTATTGTCAAATTGGTTTGCCCAGAACCAGCCCTTCTCGGCGGCCAACCGTTGAGCGATGCGATTGTAGTTCTCAGGGTCGCTGTAAGGCCTCTCCGGAACGGTCAGGACATTGGCTCCAAGAGTCCTGAGAAGACTTATTTTTTCTGGTGACTGCGTTTCTGGGATAACGATCACGGTGCGATAACCTTTCGCATGGCCGACGACGGTGAGGCCGATGCCGGTATTCCCCGCTGTCCCTTCAACGATCGTGTCGCCTGGTCGCAAGCGCCCCTCTGATTCCGCGTCCAGTATGATGCCGAGCGCCGCTCGGTCCTTCACCGAGCCCCCAGGATTCATGAATTCGGCCTTACCAAGGATCTCGCAGCCAGTCAGGTCGGACAGCCTTCGAAGACGGATAAGAGGGGTTTTCCCGATATGGTTTTCGATCCCTTGGTAATGTCTCGGATTCATGGCAGGCGTCGCTTCCTGAGAACAAGATCCGGCTCTGCGGCGAACAACTTGTTCATTTCAGGCGGTGTAATCGTTTTCACGATACTGTTCTTTTGTCACTGTTTGCGTAGTCCAAGGAGAACTTGCACAATCATACTCCTCGTAGTCAAGAGTCTACCGGCTTTTCTTGCGGCATTCATTTCATTTCTCAACTCTGAGTCCTGGTATTCCCTGGAGACTGGCAATCTATATTGTGCAGGTAGGCCCTTCTCCGTTCTGAACAAGCGAATTTCGTCATCTCCGCAGTCCTTCCACATTCCATGGATTCTCCTGCGTGGTTGACAGCAGAACCTGGATCCAAGCCTGTCCTGCATCATTCGTTTGGAAAAACGGACGCTAAAATGGCGCCGGGCTCAAAGGGCTTACTAGCCCGCAGGTCAACTCTACTTTGCTATCGACTATATAATCCTAGTAGATTTAAAGTGCCGGCCTGTCTCCAAACCTTCAACTGGTTTCTTCCGCGCCGGCAATGCCATTTTCCAATGAAAGCAATAGTAAATGGAACGAAAGATGCAATGCGGTTTTCAGCACAGTGACATGGTCTTTCGATCCATTTACGATAGACAAGAAGGTGTTAAACCAGGCTCGTAGCCGCCAGTGAAGAAGATACTGTGCGCACCATTCTTTGCGGGCATGGATGGCCTATGCTCCCCACCGAAGTCTTCAATTACCACGATCTTTTTCATAGGGCAATCTCACGGTCGCAACTGTGCCCTCTCCAAACTCACTCTCCATTTCGATTTTACCGCCATGCAAATCGACACAGCGTTTTCCAATCACTAGACCTAGCCTTGTGCCCGCTTTTCTCTGGCGAGCGTCCGGCGCAATTCCACCTCGGCCTGCTTGCGCTGGGTGATGTCGATGCCGAAGCCGAGGACGTGCGGCTCGCGGTTGATCTGGATGATTTCGGCTGAGAGCACTATGGGGTGGAGCGTACCCCGCCGGCTGCGAAAGTCGTGCTCGACTTCGCGCACCGAACCATGGCGGCGTAGATCGGCCATGAACTTCTCCCGGTCGTCGCGATTCAACCATACGTTCAGCTCCTGGGTGTCGTGACCAACGATGCTGTCCCGGTCCAGGCCGGGCCAGAGGACAAAAGCGTCGTTGACCTCCACGAATTTGCCGTCGCTCAACCGAAGCAGGGAGATGATCGCCGGGCTGGCCCGAAGGCTGTGCTGAAGCGCTCTTCACTTTCGCGCAGTCGCGCCTCGCTTTCGCGTAAGAGCTGTTCCGATCGCGCGCGATTTGATTCTTTCAGCGCCAGCGATATCATCGATGCGAGCGCTGTGGCACAATCGACTTACGTTGAGCAACGGAGAGAGACAGGGAAGATAAGATGTTCCTGGCCTGGAACCGACCATCAATCTCTGGCAGAATGCCGCTGCCTTAACCCGTTTAACAAAAGACCCAGTCGCGATCGATCGACAATCGCTCCGGTTTCGCGACCGAAACGCTCGTTTCGCCACTGCCGCCAGTGCTCTGCTATGTCCAATATCCAGGAGCACCTGCAGCCGGAGACACTCTTCTCAACATCGGCAGCCTCACCGTGACCGACATGCCTTTACCGCATTGACTTTGCACTTCGACTTTGCCGCCCTGAAAATCGGCACAGCGCTTCACAATCATCAGGCCAAGGCCCGCCCCGGACGGTCAGCGTCGCAGAGACTAACGTCGAGCTGCTGGCGAACTGAGCACTTCCAGCGCACGCAGGCTGGCGGCAGTCCGGGTTTCGACCCCGAGCTTTGCGAAGATTTCGAGGACATGTTTTTTCACCGTGGATTCGCTATTGCCAAGGATAGTTGCAATTTCGGGGTTGGTTTTACCCTGGGCAAGCCACAGCAGTGTCTCCGCGACACGTGGAGTTAAGCCGAGGCCTATTTCCAGGGGCTTGGCCGAATCGAAGTTAGGATCGAATTTCGGTACCGCCTGTTGAGAGGCGCGTTCGAGACGCGAACGGACGGCAGCAAGAAGATCAGGCTTCGCGATTGGTTTGGTCAGATAATCATCCGCCCCGAGATTCATACCCGCACGAATATCGGGTTTTTCGCCTTTGGCGGTGAGGAAGATGAAGGGGATGCTGAGCGTTTCCGGGTCGGCCCGGAGCGCCGCGATGACCCCGTAGCCATCCAGTTCCGGCATCATCACGTCGCAGAGAATCAAGTCAGGCTTTTCCCTCTTCGCTAACTCGATGCCGACTCGACCGTTCTCAGCGGCCAGAGGGTGAAACTTCTCCAGCCGGAGAATGGTAGCAAGGTTCCGGCGCATCTCCACTTCGTCTTCAATCACCAGAATCTTCCTCATCTTGGCAGCGTCACAGTCGCTATAGTATCTATTCTGCCTTCACCGGTTTGCCCTCCGCGCCATTGTCCTTCCAGGCACACTCATAACGGAACCTTGCCCTAACCGGAAGGCCCGGAGTACCGGGCTAGCTTAGATCAGAAATAGGAAAAGAGCCAATATAAGATGTCCCCGCTTTTCCCATTTCGAAGTAAAGCGCTTCTTCAGGAACCCGGACAGAAAAGAATCAGCCTTAGTTTTTGCTTTCTCGTTGAACCCGAACGGGCGCCAGCAGGCGCGTAGTTTCCTGCGCGTTCGATTTCAGCGCATGCCTCTTGATAGTGTGACCACGAAGGAACGTAAATGGAACGAAAGACCCAGCTACCAAAGTCGTGTGGAGATGGTAATCCTGATCTCCAGGTGAAAAGCGTCCTTGCCGGTCTCAATCCGGTATCATTCTTCTCTTTGCACCGACGTTATTCAGCAGCATGCAAAATAAAGCAGAATTTTGGCCGAAGTGGTTCTCCGGAGTCCGCAAGCAGATGAAGCGAACAGCGTTGCTCGCGATATCGGACGCCCACTTGCCCCTCAGCCATGGCACCCCGCCGGCTGGGTCTTTCGTTCTATTTACGAAACACCCTCGGAGGCTCTACCAGTAAGCCCATTCAACTGAAAGCAGATTGCTGCTGAGCTAACGCGCTTACTCGACTTACTCGCACACGCTTGCTTTTAAATAACAAACCGAAAGACACAAATGACCGATGTCAGAGAAAGGACTCATCAAAATGAAAATCACGAA
>JAFAKL010000081.1 GCA_019235445.1 Verrucomicrobiota bacterium
AACCATTTGGACCGGTTGATATTTCACCCGACAACCGAGTAGAATTGTGGGGACGATATGGTCTGCGACGTCCCTTTGTTTTATATACCAGTGCCCTGGATCCACACAAGAACGTGGAAGGGCTGATTGCAGCCTTCGCGCTGCTGCCGGCGCATCTGCGGACTGCCCATCAGCTCGCCCTCATTGGCAAGCTGGATAGAAACAGCCGCGCGCGATTGGAAGAAGCTGTCAAAAAACATGCGCTGGGCGAGGATGAGGTGGTCTACCTCGGTTATGTGCCGGACGAGGACTTGTGTCTGCTCTACGCTACTTGCGCTATTTTTGTATTTCCATCATTCCATGAAGGATTCGGTTTACCGGTGCTGGAAGCGATGAGCTGTGGCTCACCAGTTATCGGATCTAACTGTACGAGTATACCCGAGATTATCGATCGCGAAGATGCCCTCTTTGATCCGCATCGGCCGCAGGATATTGCTCAGAGCATCGCGGAAGTCCTTTCAAACCCAATATTTCGGCAGAGCTTGATTTCTTGGGGCCGCAAGAGAGCCAAGATTTTTACTTGGGAGGCCAGTGCCCGCAAGGCACTAGACGCTTTCGAGGCACTTCACTTGGAGAGAAAGCCTGCATCTAACGCCGTGTCCCGTGTGCCAATGCAGCGCCGGCCGTTACTCGCTTTCGTGGCGCCCCTGCCGCCAGAACCAGATGGAATCGCTAGCCGCTCCGCACAGTTCCTCTCCGAACTGGCACGTTATTACGATATCACCTGTATTGTGGACCAGCGCGAAGTGGCGGATCCATGGATCACCGCCGAGTTCCCCATCCATGACGCAGGCTGGTTCGAGACAAATTCCGGAAGGTTCGAGCGCGTTTTGTATGAGGTCGGCAACGGATTAGCTTACAAATATGTGTTTTTTCTCCTTGAGCGATATCCTGGAACCGTCCTACTTAAAGATTTCCATTTGGGCGGCGTCCTGAATCAGATAGCAGACTCTAGCGTGGCGATCGGCAATTTCACGAGAGCGCTTTACGGTTCGCATGGATTCTCTGCCCTGAAGAAGGAGCGGGAGCATGGACGCGCATCATCGATTGCAGGCTTCCCCTGCAATGCCGAAGTCCTTGAGACGAGTATAGGTGTGATTGCTAATTCGGATCATATCGTCGAGTTGACCCGTGCTTGGTATGGAGATAAAGCGGCAGCTCTGATTCGGCACGTTCCATTCACTCTTGACGGATCACAGGAATATTCAGACTTTACCAAGACGCGCCTACTGGAGCCGGTCGCCGAGCTATACCGCGACGTTATCGAGGAATTTTATTCCGCAAGCTCCTGGGCCCGAGAGCAGAAACTCTTACAAGCAATTGCCCGGATATCGAGCCCTTCCCTGCCACGCGAGGACGATCTGGTCAAAGTCGCGGCCGCGATTGCTGCCAACCGGGAGCGTTCCGGTCTACGCCAGATGATCGTCGACGTCAGCATGCTCGCTCAGTCCGATGCGCGTTCTGGCATTCAACGCGTGACACGCGGCATCATGACGGCCCTGATCGACGATCCACCCCAGGGCTATCGTGTCGAACCTGTCAGAGCCCTCGGCGACGGCTATGTCTATGCTCGACGCTTTACCTGCCAGGCTCTGGGTTTATCCGGCCATGGGCTGAACGATGATCCTGTGGAGGCAGGTCGCGAGGATATTTTTCTCGGTCTGGATTTAGCAATCGATTTTGTGCCATCCCGAAAGCAATGGTTCCTGAGTCAACGGCAGCGGGGAATGCGGGTCATCTTCGTCGCCTATGATCTGCTTCCATTGCTCCGTCCCGAGTTCTTCCCAGCTGATTTGCCGCCGGTTGTGCGTGACTGGATAAACACCGTTGCCGAAGTTGCGGATGGCATCGTTTGCATTTCGCACACAGTCGCCGATGAGCTGTATGGATGGCTCACCCAGGCCAAGCCTCGGCGGCTACGACCTCTCTCCCTCAGCTTCTTTCATCTGGGGGCCGATCTGCGTGCCAGCCTGCCGACCACCGGAATATCGGGGGATGGTGCCGCAATTCTCGAGAAGCTCCGCAGCCGGCCCAGCTTCCTGATGGTCGGCACCTTGGAACCCCGAAAGGGCCATCGGCAAGCGCTCGACGCGATGGAGCGCCTCTGGGCGGACGAAGTGAACGCCAACTTGGTACTCGTAGGCAAGCTCGGCTGGAGAAGCAACAACTTAGAACAACGCATTCAGCAGCACCCGGAAAATGGCAATCGATTGTTCTGGCTGGACGGGATCAGCGACGAGATGCTCGAGGAAGTCTATCGAAACTCCAGCGCGTTGCTGGCTGCTTCGGAAGCCGAGGGCTTTGGTCTCCCGCTGATTGAAGCGGCCAAACATGGGCTGCCAATTGTTGCACGCGACATCGCAGTCTTTCGCGAGGTAGCGGGCGAGCATGCATACTACTTTGGCGGCGATGACCCGCAGGCGTTAGCAAACGCACTGCGCGCGTGGCTATCGCTCGGTAACGCTGTGCCCTCTTCCGCTCGGATCGCGTGGCTCACTTGGAAACAGAGTAGTCGTCAACTTCTCGATGTTGTGTTAAGCGAACGGTGGTATCGTTCCTGGTTCCCGTGACCGCAATAACTCGACCCGCAACGATTGCCGGAAATTCGACCTGTAACCGTTAAGGGGTGGCCTAAGCGATGCGTTTACTAACGAGTCTGGATGAGCTTGATGAGGTCCTAGCGGAATGCGAGCGAGCCGCGCAAGTATCAGACGATGAGCTGCGCCGAGTTTTCCAGACGTTCCGTATGGATGTCTCGGCGCAGCTTCCGGCGGACCCTTTCTCTGCTGAGTACGCGGAGGCGCAGATGGCGCTTTACCAGCGTATCGCCGGACGTCACTACACTACGAGCAATGAGGAATCAAACTTCGATCTTGAGTCCGCCGTGGCGCGCCCGTTCCCATATACGTCCAGTTGCCAGATTGCCGGCGCGTATCTGAGCTCGATGGGCTTCCTGCTGCGGAACATGCACCTGCGACCGGGAGCGCGGGTTTTGGACACTGGACCTGGATGGGGCAACACCACGCTGGCCCTGGCACAGCTCGGTTTCGAGGTCACGGCGCTTGATATCGAACCGCGCTTTTGCGAGCTGATCCGCCGTCGGGCGCTTCAATTGGGTGTAGAAGTCGAGGTCGTCAACAGTGACTTCTTCTGGATCGAGAGGGTCGCCGATCGATTCGACGCGATCGTGACGTTTGAATGTTTCCACCACTGCGCCGATCATCAGCGACTCTTGCGGGCATTTGGACCGGCACTCGCCCCGGGCGGTCATGTCTACTTCGGTGCAGAACCAATTACGGCCGATTTTCCGGTGCCGTGGGGGCTTCGAACAGACGGCGAATCGCTCTGGGCAATCCGGAGGAATGGCTGGTTCGAATTGGGATTTCAGCCGGGGTACTTCCGCCGTGTTCTGCGGCGGGCGGGTCTTATTGCGCAAAGGCACACCTCAGCGGACGTGCCTTGGATCAGCGTCTGGGATGCCAAGGTCGGTGTCTCAGAGACGGTTCAGATCGCGGCATCCGACCCCAGATTAGCGACCCTGACAGGGATTAGGGAGAACGGCGCTATTCGGCTGCACAACGGACCAGCGGGCTATGCTCTATACGGTCCCTACGTTCCTTTACCGGAAGGACGCTACCTGGGCCGCGTGTATTTTCGCCGGGATCTGCCGCCGAAAGGTTCAGGTGTGATTGATGTCTGCGCCGATGCAGCCCGTAAGTTCTTCGGTCAGATGCCGTTCGACGCAGCCACGTTGCCCCCGGAAGAGCCATGCGTGCAGATTGCATTCGCGCTGGACGCCGACCAGGAGGATGTACAGATACGACTATATTGCGCTGAAGGCTTCTCTGGTTGCGTTGAGCGGGTGGAGTTGGTCGAGCTCTAGTCGTTCATTCCCTTCCGTTGCTAATGCCATCGCGCCTTTCCTTCTTTGATCGGGACGCCTGCGGTACCCAGCGAACCGGAGTTAGGAGCGCCGAAATCCGTGGGTGCAGCATCATGGGTCGCCCGGCGCAATAGTGAAAAGGAGACACTTAAGCATCTGTCCATGGAGCAAAGGCAAAACGTAGTGGACTGGTATCATCATGTCGCACTAAACTGCGACACGGATTACCAGATGACGCAATGCCGCAGAGGAGAAAGATATTTAGAATGCCAGTACCCCGATCGCTGAAAATCAAGCTGATTGACTATTTCATTGACCAGATCGCAGATCGCGTGGCTAACCTTTTAGGCCAGCAAGCACTTTCGTCCCCCCAGATGAAGAGAAGTTTTGACGCTCCAGATAAAACCGAAGAGCCCCTCAGGCGCGAAGGCGATCCGCCAAGCGACCAACCTGCCGAAACCGAATGGATGTCCTATGCGAAAATTATTGGCGAATTGGCGCCTCCCCGACATCCAACGGCGGCTCCTCGTAGACAATCGGAATTGTGCAAGCAAGCTGATTTTGCATTGGATGCTTATCGGTATTGGACCTCGGCAATGGGATTGGTTCCGACTTTCCACCGTAAACATTGGGAATTCTTCTATATCTGCCAAGCCCTCTACGAGCGCGGGCTTCTCACCGAGGGACGAAAAGGGTTGGGGTTTGGTGTAGGACGTGAACCACTGCCAGCCCTTTTCGCGTCGCTTGGTTGTACCATTGTCGCTACAGACCAAGCGGCGGACGATGCGCTCAGAGGCGGGTGGAAAGAAACACGCCAGCACGCCAATGATGTTGCCGTACTCGAACGACCGGACATTTGCGCTCCTGAGATTTTTCGCGAGCGCGTTAGTTTCGCGGTTGCCGACATGAACAACATACCAACAGAACTCGCCGACCGATTCGACTTCTGCTGGTCCGTATGCTCCCTGGAACACTTAGGCTCCCTTGAGCATGGCCTTCGTTTTGTTGAGAATTCAATCGATACACTGAAGATAGGCGGCCTCGCTGTGCACACCACAGAATTCAACCTTCGGTCAAATGCGGCAACACTGGAAAGTCCGGGTCTTTCGATTTACCGGAGAGGTGATCTCGAGAAGCTAGCCGAAAGGTTAGAGCAAGCCGGTCATTACGTAGAGCCTCTTGATCTCAGTCCTGGCACTACGCTAGTCGATGGCTATATTGATCTCCCGCCTTACCACAATGAACCGCATTTGCGCCTCCGGATTGGCGAATACGACTGCACGTCCGTCGGATTGATCATTACACGCGGCGGGCAAAAACTGGTGTCGCAGCCGACGGAAGTTCGGTCGCCCTAGCAACTCTATTGAGCGGATGCTAACAACTGGCAAATATTATTAAACAGTGTTGGTTTCGCTGCTGCTATTAAGTGAATCGTTGGAGTGATTGACAATGAAATTGACCGGGATAGTCAAAATTAGATTGGTTGACCCAATAATTAACCGCATTGCGGAGCGCATTGTTCATGTATTACTAAATGACTATCCCAGTTTCATCTCAGAACCCGAAGGTAGCGTGGGCGCTGAACCGGGGACGAAGATTTTTCCCCCAGCTAACACTCCAAGAAATGTCGATGATCATACATTTATCGCAGATATCTACAGAGTCCTTTTAGGACGTGATCCCGATGAAGATGGGATGCGCCACTTCAGCAATATGCTGAAGAATGCGAGCCTGGATCGGGTCGGTTTAATAAAAGAAATCCTTTCCTCGGACGAATACGGGAGTCGCGCCGCTGGCACCCCTCGAGAACCCGATCGCGAACCGCGGGGATGCCTGCGATCAGAGGCCGAGGCGGTATTTGCCAGCTTTCAAAGGTATCAGGGGGCTGGACGTCAAGGATTTATTACCAATTTTCTGGGTGGGGTAACTGATGTGAGGTTTGTTCCTGGAGTTGATCCCCTTTCAGGCATTGTCGAGGGTGATCCGATACCGGGCAATTTCCACGGCGACACCCTGGAATGGGTTGGCACCCTCCGTTCAGTGATCGATGCTCGCAGCAGCAAATTCACAATTGTCGAACTTGGGGCGGGCTGGGCCCCATGGTGCGTGATCGCATTTCTTGCAGCCAAACAATGCGGTTTAAAAAGGATCAAGGTCATCGGAGTCGAAGGTGATGCGGGTCACGTTGAATTTATGCGGGAGACGTTTGCTGCCAACGGCATCGACTCAGATGTCGGAGAAGCAATTTTTGGCGTGATCGGCCTAACGGATGGCGATGCGCTTTTTCCCAAAGCAATTGACGCGAGCCGCGTTTACGGCGGTTTTGCTGCATTCTCAGATTCCGAAAGAGCGGCGGGAGCATTTGCAGACTTCACGGCCCATCATGCTCCCCAAGTCGAAGTTGTGGAACGGGTGCCATGCTTCAGCCTCGCGACGCTGTTGCGCGACTACGAAGAGGTGGATCTCATTCACTGCGACATTCAGGGCGCGGAGGCAAATCTGTTCGCAAGCGTCATCGAACTACTCTCAGCCAAGGTGAGGCGGGTTGTGGTAGGGACTCACTCGTTTGAAATTGATCGCCAACTCGCGTGCCTGTTCCCGAGAAACGGCTGGGATTTGGAGGGCATCAGTGCATGTCTAATGCGGGAAGAGGCCGGAAAACCTGTTATCGTCCGCGACGGTGTGCAGGTTTGGAGGAACAAGCACAAGTGAGAGGATTACTTTGCGGGCAGGTGACTTGGATCTAGCTATGCCTCCCACTCAGGAGACGATGCACTGGGAAGTCAATTGACCGGTCACGGCCTCGGCTTCTGCCCGATCATCATCAAGCTGGTTCCGTAGACTTTGTTCGGGATCCGTTCCAAACGTGCAAGCATCGAGAGTCCGTAGTTAGCTATGGAGCCTCTCGGGCTGAAACCGATTCTAATAACTTTCTCTTTGGAGGTATTTCGCAAAAGTCTTTGCCGGGCCCACAACAACGGAACGAGCGGATAACCCCAATAGGTTGACACCCTCTGGTCCAGACCCGATTTCTCGACGACCTCAGAAAGCGCTTTCAACGAGTATCGGCGGAGGTGACCGGCTTGCGTGTCATAGGCCGAGAAAAGCTCCTGACGGGCCGGAACATTAATCGCGATAGATCCCCCGGGACGAAGAAATTCGCTCGCGCGTTTGAGAAAACCATGCTGATCTTCTATATGTTCAAGGACATCAAAGAGGATTAAGAAATCGTATCTCTCCTGGAACTCAGGCCTTTCCTCAAAAATGTCATAGTAGAACAGCTTTCCGGTGCGGCTGACACTGGCCCTTAACGCTGCGAGATTGAGGTCGATTCCGTCCACCGGCGTATCGAACCGATCTTCGATTTGCCGCTGAACGAGGCCATTGCCGCACCCAACCTCGCAAGCGCATTCGGGCGATAAATTCAGATTTTTTAGCAACGCGACGAGGACGTCGAACCTACGCCTGATCCAAAAGTGGTTTAGGCCGGCTATTTCGAACCACTCATCCGCCATATTTACAGGTTTAGGATTCGAAACAACTGTTACCTGCCGTTCTGATTTCATGT
Organism: Verrucomicrobiota bacterium; assembly: GCA_019235445.1. Classification (GTDB taxonomy): domain Bacteria; phylum Verrucomicrobiota; class Verrucomicrobiia; order Chthoniobacterales; family JAFAMB01; genus JAFAMB01. Next base: position 7,491 of record JAFAKL010000081.1, read on the forward strand.
AAGACTCTACTTCGTCGGTCAGCGCTTGTCGTTCGTCCGCAGGTCGCCGATGATCTGTTGCACAATCGCCTGGGGCCTTCGTTTAACCTCTCTTAAGACGATGGCTAGGTATTGACCCACGATTCCAAGGCAGAAGAAGTTCATGGCCGAAACAAGACAAATCAGGATTACGATAGTCGCCGCGCCCGGGCTTGCACCAATCGAGTAGCCGAAAACCGTAAAGCTTGGAAATAGGCGGTTAGTAAGAAATAGAACGCTGATCAATAAGCAAATAAGGCCGGTTGAAAGGCCACAGAACACTGCTAGTTGCAATGGCGCCGAGGTAAAGCTCACTACTGAGTCCACAGCAAGTTTGGCAAGCCGCATAAAATTATACTTGGACCGGCCGGCCTGCCTTCGAGGTCTGACATATGGAATTCCAACTTGCCGAAGACCTATCCAGGATCTCAGCCCTCGCAAAACTCGACTCGCTTCCGGCAGCGACCGGAGGATCGAAACGGCACGTTGATCGATGACAGCAAAATCGCCTGCGTCGACCGGCCAGGGATGATCAGAAAAACGGTTCATAAAACGATAGAACGCCTTGTAACAAACGCTCAGTAAGAATGGAGCATCGCGCGATTCACGAACACCATACGCAACGTTTGCCCCTGAATTCGCACACGCTTCATACAGTTGCCGCAACACATCCAACGGGTCTTGCAAATCGGCATCGATAACTCCGATAAACCTGGCGTCCGCGTACGCTAAACCCGTAGCCAGAGCGGCCTGGTGGCCAAAATTACGTGAAAGGACCACTCCCTTAAATCTTTGGTCCTTTGCGTGCTGCTGAAGGACT
>JAFAKL010000051.1 GCA_019235445.1 Verrucomicrobiota bacterium
TGCTTGCCTTTCAGTCCCGTTACGAGCGGTCGGCATCGCCCTTCAAATGGACCTTCACCCGCCGCGATCTCCACGCTCTTCTGGCCAAGATCGCCGCCAAACGCCTGGCTCCCGCAGTCTGACGGAATACGTCACCGTAATTCCGAACGTGAGTACTTAGCTTATTTGTTCTTGCCGCCGATGTAAGCAAAGCGTCCCGCTTTGCCGCTGTAGTTGCGTCAACATTGACACGGGGCAAACCGGAACGCTTGGGCTTACACTGCCGAAAGGCGAGCCAGAATATCCTGGCGATCAAATCCAGCGACAAGATTCATGAACCGAAAGTTTAAGACATGATAGTAATTGATGTGATGGACGTTTTTCTGGTCGGCGTAATCCAGATACTCCAATCCGTCGATGGCAAACAGGCAAGGGAAGTACGCTAATAGCCGGTTCCGGAATTCAGGGATGGACATTTGTCGATAAATGTTCAGGCACCAGTGATTCATTTCCAGAAAGACGATGGGCCGATAGGTGTTTAGCGTTTCCTTGGCCCCTTCAAATACCTCCAATTCGAAGCCCTCCACATCTACCTTGAGAAAATCCAGACGGTCCAGCGACAGCTCACCGAAGGTTTCGTCCAGGCGCTTTACCGTTACTTCGTAGGAAAAATGATCGGCGTCCGGTATGTTGTAACTATCGGCAATAAATGAGCAGGCGAAATTGCTCGGGTGACCCTGCATCAGAGCGGTTCCCCTTTTGCTGCCCAACGCGAAATTCAAAACCTCAATATTGCCCGCGTTGGCCCTGGCGACATTGCGTCGCAGGTGTTCGAACGTGCGCGGAACCGGCTCGATCGCGGCAATGCGGCCGTGCGGACAGATTTGTGAGAGCGCCAGCGCCGTCATGCCAATATTTGCCCCGACATCCAAAACACGCGAATCACTATCGCACAGGCGAGCGAGGAAGCGGACGTTATCGGGTTCGAACTCCTGGCCCATTTCCTTGAGGTAATCGTCGTCTCCGGATATCTCGAATGTTCTGTTGCGGACCTTGACTAATCTGGTGTGCATTCCGGACGTTTGTTCGCTCGAAGGTGGTGCGGGAGGGGGACCTTGCCCTCAGAATGGACACCCAGATGATCCAATTGCTCCCGCGGACGCGGTCCTCGATCAGAAGTTTCCTCTCTGGATATAGAGCGCAATGTAATCCCCGAATCTGGCCAGAGTATCTCGATGCGGAGTCTCAACCACCAGGAAACCGTGATTGCTCACAAAATTTTGGGTGTGAGTATCGTAGATCATAACACAATGCATGTTCCCGGGGTTCCATTCAGGCGGCAACAGGAAACCGGAACCAGCCTGCGCGTTAATCATGTTCTGCCAAAGAGGCTGGATGACGTCCCCTGGCATCACCGAGGCCGCCTCCACGGCGAGATAGCGCGCCTTGTCGCCGAACCGGTTTGCGTTCTTTTGCCAATAGGCATGGACTCTCCTCTGGGCCAATCGTATTTCGTTGGGATTTGCGTCATATCCGCCGATCACATAGTTCCGCAGGTCCACTTTTTGGGCGACAATCGCCGGAACTTGGATCAGCAGGACGAAACAGAAAAGGATTAAGATGGGACGCACAATTACACCTCCTCGATCGAGTTGATCTTCCGGCCTCTTTATTACTTAGCAAAAAAGTCCGGTCTTTCTTGGGTCGACGGTGAGTGGCCGGGGTACGCCGCGTGTTCCTTGCGGTATCTTCTCGGTCGTTTGCATGGTTCATCGTCGTTTGCTGAATATAGTCCAGGTATTTTGCTTTAATGCAAACCGGGATCAGGAGTCAGGAGCCAGGGGTCAGGGGTCAGAGTCAGGAGTCGCGTGGACACATGGGGTCACCGGGGCGGCTCCATTAGTGCGCCATGCGGGCAAAGCGGGACGCCGCTTACAGGGGCTAAGGAGGAACTGTTTACCAGCCGTCCCCGATGTAGACGGCGGAAACACCGCCGAAGTCCCCGATCTTGCCGCGTCGCGGCGGATTCAAAACCAGAACTCCATCGTCGGAAACCAGTTGCCCCGTGCGGCTGTCGAAGAGGAGGAGAAACAGAACCGAGCGACTCGCCTGATCAGCTGGATGTCCTCCGTTGCCGATGCCGAATTCACCCCTGGCTATCCGGCGGA
>JAFAKL010000076.1 GCA_019235445.1 Verrucomicrobiota bacterium
GTCGTTGCGCTCACCTGTGTCATGCATGCGTGACCATGCGGGCATTGTGAAAGCCGGCGGAAATTACACGGTGAGCAAGACAAATCCGCGCGGACCACAGATTGAGGGCGATGGTACGGACCGATGTGAACTGGATTGGTCGGTCCAAATACGCTTACCACTGGACGTTCAAGGGCAACGGCAAGATGCATCGCGCCTGAATCGTTGGTTACGCATACGGCCGCTCGCTGGATAATTGCCGCGAGCTCGCCCGGAGTAGTCTGCCCCGAAAGGTCGATCGCGCCGCGGCAGAGCTCTGTGATCTTCTCGCACCGCCTCCGATCTTGTCTCCTGCCCAGGACCACCACGCCGAAACCCTCTTTTTTAAGCCAAAGCCCGACTTCCGCAAATCGCTCTGGATGCCAGTGCTTCGTCTCCCATATGGTACCTGGAACCAGTACGCCAAATCGCTGCGACGCAAGTCCTCCGAGCAAGTGTTGCGCAGCGGCCTCACTCTCGGCGGACAGATAGATTCGTGAATCGATCGGGGAATCGTCCAGACCGAGGACCGATCCAAGCCATAGATAGCGATCGATTGCGTGAACATCGAGGCCGAGAATCGGAATGTGGTGTGAGTAAGCGAGCCAGGACCCTTCGCGCGCTCCCGTCCACCCGTGCCGGGGAAAATTGCGCAGCGCATGATGCTCTGACGCAGGTTGCGTGCGGCGGATCGGCCGCGCAAAGCCAATGCGCACCGGTGCACCGGTCGCGAGCGTAATGAGCGCGGAGCGGATTTGACCGTGCAAATCGATTACCAAGTCATAGTGAGCTTGTCGGAGCTGTCCAAGCAGTCGCAGCAGCTCATTCGTCGCGGTCCAGCTCCGGCCAAATTGGGTGAGCTTCTGACGGTCAAAAAGCACAACTCCTGACAGATCAGGATGATGATGTACCAACCCGGCGTTCTCCGGAGTAATGAGCCAGTCGATCCGGGCAGTGGGATAACGAGCGCGCAGTTTGGGTAACACCGGGATCGTATGGACGACGTCTCCAAGTGCGGACGGCTTGATGAGCAGGATCCGGCTGAAGTTTAGGGAGCTAAGCAAATCGGTTTTCAATCAGTCCCAGCCGGCTTCTACAAAAAAGAGCAGCAGTTCCTACTCTCATCGACGCAAAACCGAAAACGGTCGAAAGATTTTTTTCATTGTTGCTGAGAAGCGATGCCGGCTCTGCTCGCGGCGTACGACCTCCTCGTCCGTCACCCAGTTGAGCTGAATCACGCGCCGCTCGCCGACAAATGGCTTGTGACCATGCCAAGAGTTGTCGCTCCGCTTGAATGCAAGGAGAGTTCCTGCGGTCGGCGCCAGTTCGAGCACGAAGTCATCAAGATTGTCATCCGATCGCAGCAATCGCAGCCGTCCTCCGTCGTTTTCCCATTTCGAGTTCAGATAAAGCAGCACCGTGATTATTTTCGTCTTTGCGTCAGTGTGGATTTTTCCGTCCTTTTGCGAACAACGACCGCGCACGGTGATCATCGTAGGCCGTTCAGTGAGATCGATCGAAAATTTGCGCTCAACCGCGGCGCGGAACTCGGGGCTATTGAGATCATCGATCAATTCCTTGAACTTGGGCCCGAATTTTACCTCGCTGAGCGGGAAACTGCCGGGTTTATTTACCTTAGGGTAGTCTTCGTTGATCCCGTCACGCGCCTGCGGCTTTACAATCCCAGGTACCACGAGATACTCGAAAGGTTCCCGATTAAGCGGCAACCGTTCGAATCGCTCCAGATCCAGCGTCATAGTGGATGTTTTCTCTTGATAAAACTTTGAGGCTGTATTGCAAGTGGGAAGTGCGCCTTCCGCTGCCCAGCGGCCCTGCATTTTCGCGTTAGCGATCTCAGAAAACCAGGTGCGTGGCAATGGCACGCACCCGCTCAATCATTAATGTTCCTGACTAACGTTGATCTGGCTCCCTCTTCGTAAAAGCTGTTCAAGGTGTCGCTCACCTGCTTGACAAACACGGGCGAACTTGCCAATTCCTCGCTGAACACTTCACGCATCCCAAGCAGTTGGCCCGCATCTCTGCCGGCGGCGTGCGCGCGTTCGCGCAACGTCTGGGCCATCGGATCGAGCATTGGCATTTCCTTGCCCGAGTCATCTAGACCTTTCAGATAACGGAACCAGGAGGCGACGGTAAAGCTCAGTAGCTTGATGGGGCCCCCGCGTTGCAACTGCTCCTCAATCGAAGGCAGGACGAACTTGGGGATGCCCGAAGACCCATAAATCCCGATCCGTGAAAGCTGGTCGCGAATGGCGGGATTCGCAAACCGTTCAATCAAGGTCCTTTTGTAATCTGTCAGGTCCACGCCGGGAACCGCAGACAAAAGCGGCGTCACTTCCTCATCCATCATTTTCCTGACCAGTTTCTGGATGTCTTGATCTTCCATCGTCTCGTGCACTAATTCGTATCCCAGCAGCATCCCTATGTAGCACAGCGCCTGGTGGCTGGCATTGAGAAGCCGGAGCTTCATTTTTTCGTAGGGCAAAACATCTGTTGTCATCTGTGCACCGACCGTTTCCCACGCTGGGCGGCCATGTTCGAAGTGGTCTTCGATCACCCACTGTTTGAAGGATTCTGTCATCACCGGCCATCCATCCTCGATTCCAAACTTCTCTCTGACCAGCGCGCGATGTTCATCGGTGGTCGCCGGGGTAATGCGATCCACCATGCTGTTAGGAAACAGACAGTTCTGACTCAGCCAGTTCCTGAAAACGGGATCCCTCAACTCGGCGAAGGCGGTCAACATCTTCCTGGCAACTTCACCGTTGCTCTGGATATTGTCGCAGGACATCAACGTGAATGGAGAAAGACCGCGGATCCGTCTGCGGTCCAGAGCCTCCAGGAGATACCCAAACGAACAGCGAGGTTCATGCGGGTGGGCAAGGTCGTATTGAATGTCCGGGTGTTTCGCGTCCAATTCCCCACTCGACTGATCGATATAATAGCCACCCTCAGTGATCGTGAGCGAAACAATCCTCGTCTTGGGGGAGGCCATTTGCTCGATCACTTTTTCCGGATCGTCGGGTGCAAACAGAAAATCGACAATCGAGCCAATGATTCGCGCCCGATCGCCTTCTATGCTCCGCTCCACCAGCGCATAAAGACAATCCTGCGAACGCATGACGTCGCGCATTCGGGCATCATGCCTTAGCAGTCCAACCCCGCAATAGCCCCACTGCGGATCGTTGCCCTGGTTGAACAGATCGTCCATATAAAGCGCCTGATGCGCACGATGGAAGCCGCCCACTCCAACATGCATGATAGACTGACCAACCTTCTGGCGGTCATATCTCGGAATTTGTACATTCGGATTCAGCAAATGGAGATTTGCTGTGTTAAGTTGCGTAGTCATCGTTTCGGGGGTTTAGCAGAGGTGAAGATTGAAAAACTTCTCGAGCAAGGACAGGAGATCTTACCAGAATCTACCCCTGTATCCAGTCCAGTACCTTAGCCCGGGCCCCTTCTCCCTGCGCTTCCAGTTCCCCCTCTTTATTGTAAATCAGCAAATGCGGAATCGATTGGAGTTGGAATTCCCGGGCCACCGGCGAACTCCAATCGATGCCCCGTACCCCGGGGCGGTTGATATCTACGACCACAACCGCAATGTCGTCCCGCTTCTCGTGCAATGCATCTAAGGAAGGACTAAGTGCCCGACACGGAGGACAGTAATCGCTATAGAAATCAAAAACAGTTGTCTTTCCCTTCACCAGATAATTTTTCAAATCTACTTCCTGGCCAAAGGCAATGTGCAGCGGCCGTGGTCCTTTTTCCTGAGCGCCTGCCGCGAACAGAATCGCGGCGCTCGCCAGGATGGAGAAGCATACCAGGGCTGAAATCAAAGAACGGCGGATCATAGTCTTTCTTTCGTTGTGGGTTTTCTAAAGTAGCCGCATGTTCCGGAGCGCATCCTACCAAAATCTTCGATTCGTATCGGCAACCACTGCGGCGAGCACGTCACCGAATCCAAGGTAGCATAGGCTGCCAACCGATGTCGAAAGTTCACTCGCATGGCCCCTCAGAAATGATACTAGAAAATCCCGTTTCTGGGACGCT
>JAFAKL010000174.1 GCA_019235445.1 Verrucomicrobiota bacterium
CGCAGCCGGGACCGGTCGTCTTGATTGCGGGCGGCAAGGACAAAGGCTTCGAATTCGATGCCATCGCCAATTTGGTTCGCGACAAAGTGAAATACGCCGTTTTGATCGGGGAAATGGCCGACCGGATATTTCAGTCCTGGGCCAAGATTGCCCCATGCGCATGTGCAAAGACGCTGCAAGAGGCGATCGATCGGGCACGACTGCACAGCCTGCCGGGAGATGTGGTGCTTTTCTCGCCGGGGACATCTTCATTCGACATGTTTAAGAACTATGCCGATCGCGGTAACCAGTTCCGCGAAATCATCCAGGAGTTAACAAGGTGAGAATGATAAGAAGACCCCTGAAAGTAGAGCCGAAGAAGAAGCTGCGCGCGGCAGCGCAGCGGTCCACAGCAAGATACAGAGAAGAAGACTATTCTGCTGAGGAGCCAAACGTAAAATTATCGCGGGCATTCGTGGTTGTCCTGTTGCTTCACGTTGTTGCGGTGGGCGGAATTTTCGCCTTCAGCGCTCTCAAGGACCGCCAAAACGCGGGTGCCGGGGGAAAACCGGAATCAGCAAGCTTAAAGCTTCCCGCAACACAAGGCAACGCGGGCCGGGAATCAGGAATAGCGAATAAACCTGGCGGCAAAACGGTTCCGGCGGAAGTGCAAAAGGTGGTGGATTCTTCCCATGGATCAGGAAATGGCGGTACAAAGACTCAGAGTAGCGGCATCGTCCAGGAGGTCGGCGAAAGCGCGAGAATGTATGTGGTGCAAAGAGGAGATTCTCCCGCCGGAATCGCGAGGAAATTTAAAGTTAGTTATGCGGATTTGTTAAAGACCAACAATATAGAAGATCCTAAGAGACTGCAGATTGGTCAAAAGCTAGTGATCCCGTGAGGTGCATATCTCCAAGACGCAACCCTCCGGGCCGCGGCCGGTTGGCTGTTTTTCCGCGTTGCTCGCTCCTTCCGTATCGATCTAGATATGCTCGTCGCTCTCGCCTTGAAAAACAGCCAACCAACCTGCGGCGAAACCCAAGGATTTAGGAGACGGTACACTAGGTAACAACGCGGCGGATGCATAGACAGAGCGCATACATATTGGTGCTGGCCGTTGCCGTATTGGTCACGATCGGACTGGTGATGCTTTACAGCACCGGCGCTTTCGCTCCAGACAGTCACGGAGACCAATTTAATTTCCTGAAGAAACAAAGCTTCTGGCTGGGTGTAGGATTCGCCTTTTCTATTCTTTTCGCATTACTCGATTATCATCAACTGGAGAAGGCTTGGTTTGCCCTGTTTCCACTTGCGCTAGGATTGCTGACGCTCTGCTTCATCCGTCCGATCGGCATGCGAATCAATGGTTCGTGGCGTTGGATTCATGCAGGACCAGTGACGTTTCAACCGTCGGAACTGGCCAAGCTGGCCGCGATCATTTTTATCGCGTGGTGGTTCTCGAAGTTTGAGGCGAAATGCAAACAGTTCCTCATGGGATTGATCTTCCCGGTCGTGGTGGCGGCAACGCTCCTCGTCCCGATTGTCATGGAAACCGATCTGGGGACGACTCTCCTGATCGGCACGACAGTTCTTCTCATCATGTTCGTCGCTGGAGCGAGTCCGAAATATTTGGGGCCGCTGGTGATCGTCAGTGTCGCTGCTCTGCTCGGCATCGCCTGGCACATCTCTCAACGCCAGGGACGGCTTCTAGCGTTTCTGCACCCCGATCTGTACCAGGAAAAAGAAGGGCATCAGCAGTGGATGGGATTAATCGCCTTCGGTTCCGGAGGAGTGGAAGGTCTCGGTCTGGGGAACGGGCGACAGAAGATGTTATATCTCCCTTATGCGCACACCGATTTCATCTTTCCAGTGATTGGCGAAGAACTGGGATTGCGAGTGACCCTCGTTGTCGTGTTTTGTTACCTCTTAGTCGTGACATGCGGAATTCTAATCGCCCTGAACGCGAAGGACCGGTTTGGTATGTTGCTTGGATTTGGTTGTACGGCGATCCTGAGCTTACAAGCCGCAATTAATGTGGGAGTAACTACTTCTTTGTTCCCGAACAAAGGCCTTCCGCTGCCGTTTATCAGCTATGGCGGCTCGAACATGTTTTTCTGCCTGATTTGCATCGGAATTCTGATCAACATTTACAGGCAAGGCAAAGAGGATAGCACGATCGCAAACACCACGATGGCGGTCAGGCATGTTTCCCGAATGTAACCGTTCCTTCTGATGAAAGTCGCAATCGCATGTGGAGGAACAGGCGGGCACCTGTTCCCTGGTCTGGCCGTCGCCGAGGTTTTGAGGGATCGCGGACATGAAATTCTCCTGCTCATTTCCGAAAAGCAGATAGACGCGATCGCGGTCGGGAACCGAAAAGAGTTTCGCATTCAGAAGATCCCTGCAGTTGGTCTGACCAGGATAGTTTCAATCCAGTCACTCGCCTTTGCCGTGAAGTTCATGGACGGATTGATAGCCTGTCTGCGGACCTATCGTTCATTCAAACCGGACGCTATCCTCGGCATGGGCGGTTTCACCTCCACCGGACCTATTCTCGCCGGTTGTATGACCGGTCTGCCGACGTTTATCCACGAATCCAACGCGATTCCAGGCAAAGCGAATCGGCTCAATGCGTTGCTCTCGAGAAAGGTTTTGCTCGGATTCGCGGAGTGCGGCCCCTATTTTCCGAAGAAGGCAGTTGAAGTGACCGGCACGCCCATTCGCGACAGTTTACGCAGTCCGGTGGATCGCAGCCGGGCGTTGAAGAATATGCGCTTGAAGAGCGGCTTGCGGACCGTCCTGGTGATGGGTGGGAGCCAGGGGGCACATGCCATCAACGAAGCCCTGATAACGGTTCTCCCCCGGTTCGTCGGAAAGCAAGTGCAGTTCATCCACTTGTCCGGAAAAGACGATGAAAACCATCTTAACGAATGTTATGGAAAGGCAGGGATCCCCGCCTTCGTTAGTGCTTTTTATGATCGAATGGAGGAGGCATATACCGTTGCAGACCTGGCGGTAGCCAGGGCAGGGGCAGCCAGCTTGACCGAACTCTCCTTTTTCGATTTACCAACCATTTTGATTCCGTATCCATTTGCAGCGGAAAATCATCAATTTTTCAATGCGGAAATATTTGCGAGACATCGAACCGCAGAAGTATTAGAAGAGTCGCGTGTCAACGAAGACACGCTGGGCTCATTGATAGAACGTTTTTTAAAAAATGGAGCTATGGTGCACGGTCCTGCTGTGCAACCTCCGGCGTTCGGACCGGACACCGCGGCGAACAGGATTGTTGACATCATCGAGAAATCCCGCAAATGACGTTTGATTTGCCAAAGAAACTTGCCGAGTTTTTGCTGAGAAGTCCGAAGCGGATTCATCTGATAGGCGTCGCCGGATCCGGAATGAGCGGAATCGCCGGTTTATTATTAGCGCTCCGGCATCGGGTGAGCGGATGCGACCGGGTAAGTACGCTCGAAACAAAGCGGCTCGAGACGCTGGGCCTGAGATTCTATCTTCCCCAAACAGAGGAGACGGTTCGCGGGGCCGAATTGGTCGTCTATTCGTCGGCGATCAGAAGGGGAAACCCCGCCTTCGACGAAGCGATCAGGTTGGGAATTCCCATGGTGCGGCGGGCGGAAGCGCTGGCCGCCCTGATGCGATTCAAAAAAGGGATTGTCATTGCTGGGATGCACGGCAAGACGACGACCTCCTCGATGACCGCACACGTGTTGCGCGTGGGCGGGCTGAAGCCTTCCCATTATGTGGGCGCCGAGATTCCGATTCTTGGCACGAATGCGCACTGGGAGCCGGCTGGCGACTATCTGGTGGCAGAGGGAGACGAAAGCGACGGCACCCTGCGCATCTATCATGCAGAGCATGCAATTGTCCTGAACATCGAAGAGGAACATCTCGATTACTATTCGAACCTTGCCGCCATAGAGCAGGTGTTTAACCGGTTCATTGACCAGATCAGCGGCAAAATCGTTTATTGCGACGATGATCCGCATGCTGCGCGGCTCTGTGCTGAGCGTTCGAATTCGATTTCCTACGGAAAAACCGAGAGGGCTCTTTATCAGTATCGCAATTTTACCGGTGGTCCGTGCGGATCGCGTTTTGAAGTCTGGAGAGCTGATCAGCGTCTTGGCAGTTTAGCGCTCGGCGTTCCGGGTGCACACAACGTCAGTAATGCCTTGGGAACCGTGGCACTTGCCACGGAAATCGGGGTGCCGTTTCACAAGATCGCGGAGGCACTCGAATCTTTTCGTGGGGCCAGGAGAAGATTCGAGGTCAGATTGCAAACCGTCGATTACACCGTGGTCGACGATTACGGCCATCATCCGACCGAGATAAAGGCGACTCTCGAAACTGCGCGGTCGCTCAAATGCCGGCGGCTCATCGTGATGTTCCAACCGCATCGTTACACCAGGACCAAGGCGCTGGAGAAGGAGTTCGGATCCTCGTTCAATCTGGCAGATCTGGTGTGCGTGACGGACATTTACGCGGCCAGCGAGGAGCCGATCTCCGGAGTTTCTGGCAACACGATTGTGGCCGCTCTCAAGGCGAATAATCATCCCGGCGCTATCCATGTGCCGAAACGAAGCATGTTGCATCGGGAGGTCGGACGGATCGCGGAGCCGGGAGATTTGATCCTCAGTCTTGGAGCGGGAGATGTTCACGAAGAAGCCACCAAACTAGTAAGAGATCTCGAGATCGCTGGGCAACTTCGAGAGGTGATGGGTGCCGGAGAGGTGAGATTGTACGAGCCTCTTTCGAAACGAACCACGCTGCGGGCGGGCGGGCCGGCTCAATTTTGGGTAGAGCCGGAGACACGGGGAGGATTAGCGAACGTATTGGAATTCTGTTCTGTTAGTCGGCTGCCGGTGATGTTTATCGGTCGCGGTTCAAACCTTTTGGTGCGTGATGGGGGGATCGCCGGCGTGGTCATCCACTTAAACCGCGGAGATTTCGTGGAGTTGACTGTAAATGGCCGCGAAATTCATGTGGGTGCGGGTGTTCGGCTGAAGCAACTCGCTGCTGCTGCGCGTAATGCCGGGATTGGCGGGCTTGAGTGGATGGAAGGGATCCCCGGCAGTGTGGGCGGCGGACTGCGGATGAACGCAGGGGCCATGGGTTGCGAAACGCTCGAAAAAGTTGTTAGTGTGCAGGTAGTCAATTCCCGGGGCGAGTTCGAGACGCTCTTTCCCGGTGAGATGCAGGTGCAATATCGCAATGTTCCAATGTTGCGGGAACGGTACGCTGTTTCCGCCGTCTTTTGCGGGGAGGAAGCAAGCAGGGAAGCGATTGACCAAAAGCTAATGGAATCGAGTCATAAAAGGAAAACAACTCAACCAATCGCTGCCAGTGCGGGTTGCATTTTCAAAAATCCGCGCGAAGGCCCCGCCGGCAAGCTCGTTGAAGAATTGGGGTTGAAGAATCGCCGGGCGGGCGCAGCGCGTGTTTCGGAACTCCACGGGAACTTTATCGTGAACGACGGTGGTGCGCGTTCCGAGGATATTCTACGATTGATCGCCGAAATCCAATGCATAGCCAAGGAACAGCTTGGGATCGAATTAGAAACTGAACTGCAGATTGTTGGGGTGGATGATGAATAACTTTTTATTTGGTAAGAAAATCGCAGTGTTGTGCGGCGGACTAAGCTCGGAACGCGAGGTTTCGCTCCGTTCCGGATCTGCGGTGGCAAAGGCCTTGCAGTCTCTGGGAGCGGAGGCCTTTGAGATCGATGTTCTGGACGGTGACTTTCACCTGCCTGCCGGGACAGATCTGGCGTTTAATGCTCTGCACGGAACTTTTGGTGAGGATGGCACCGTCCAGGCAATTCTGGAAGACAAAGGGATCCCCTACACCGGTGAAGGTGAAGAGGGGAGCCGATTAGCTTTTAACAAAATTGAAAGTAAAAGGCGTTTTGTGGAGTGCGGCTTACCGACCGCTCCCTATGTCACGGTGAAAAAAGGAGAGATCCCTGATCTCCCTCTACCGTACGTCGTAAAAGTGCCCTGCCAGGGATCGAGCGTGGGCGTCTACCTGGTCAAAGCAATGGAAGAGCGGGCTCGCGCCCTGCAACAGGCCTTTGCCCAAGCCGAGATGATTTTAGTGGAAGCTTTTATTTCCGGCCGCGAACTGACGGTCGGGGTCCTCGGCGACACCGTACTGCCCATCATCGAGATTCGACCGCGCGGCGGATTTTACAGCTACGAGAATAAGTACACCTGGACAAATCGGGGCGGTGCGGCCGAACACGAATGCCCGGCCCGGCTGAGCCGGTTGGAGAAAAAAAGAGTCGAATCGGCTGCCCTGGCTGCGCATCGGTCGCTGGGGTTGGAAATATATTCGAGAGTTGATTTGATCCTGGACGCAAACCGGGAGCCTCAGATCCTTGAAGTGAACACCATTCCCGGTATGACCGAAACGAGCCTGTTACCCGAGGCTGCCGCGGCGGCCGATATTTCCATGGCGCACCTGTGTGAGTGGATCGTTCGATTATCTTTGGAAAGGAGGTTGGCAAGCGAGCGGTGATCATTCAAAAAAGGGTACGCAAAGTAAATAAGCGCGCTTCCACCTTCCGGCAGCGAAAGCGCCAGCATCTTCTCGATGTGAAGGTGCGAGCCGAGAAAGCGGCGGCACGGCGCACACAGGGCGTTCTGCTGACGTTGTGCGGCTTTATTTTGATCACCTCGACGCTCGGCGGAATCGCTTTTGGAGCAAAACGGATTCTCAGTGCCTTGTTCTTTGCCAATGCCGATTACGCCTTGAAATCCATTGAAGTCACCTCGGACGGCAACCTAACCCGTGAAGCGATTTTGCGCGCAGCGGATGTGGCTGAAGGGAAAAATATCTTTTCGATCAGTCTTCCCAGGGTGCAGGAAAGGCTTAGTGCTTTGCCGCAGGTCGAGGAGAGCCGGATTCAGAGGATTCTTCCTGATAAACTCGTGATTTCCATCCAGGAGAGGCGCCCGGTGGCATGGGTAGTATCCCCAGAGACGAACGTCGATTCGTTCAATTTTGAAAACGCTTACCTTGTTGACCGGCGCGGAATCCTTTTAAAGGAAAAATCACTCGCCCCGGAATACCTCGGGCTGCCGCTGATTGTCGGTGTTGACACTTTGAATTGCCAGGCAGGCCAACCTTTGGAGCAGGACGACGTCAAGGCCGCGCTCGACCTGGTCCGCGCTTCGGCGGAGATTTTGCCGGGCCGTTTCCAAATTCAAAGCATCGACGTCTCAAAAGGCTATTGCTTGACCGTCACGAACAAGCAGCACGCGAGCATTACCTTCGGAACAGAAGAGATCGAGTCGCAGATGCACCGTCTAGGAACCCTCCTGAATTATTGTGACAGAAACAATCGCGAACTGCGGACCGTGAATCTGATGGCGCAACGGAATATGCCGGTGACATTTGTGCCGGAGACAGTATCGGCGACTCCCAGCGGAGCGGCGGGTGACCCCTCCGTTGGACCGACTCCAGGGAATACTCCACGCCCGGAGATCGCTCTGAAGCCGGGGTTAGCGATCGGAAGCGCCTCCCCGCAGTCGAGTGCATCAAAGAACACCTCGAAGGCTAGCGAATTGAAACGGCAGGCAAAGAAACCTCAACCAAAACGGGAGCGCGCCAGATCGAAGCCGTTAAGGGAGCAACGTTCCTGGGATCCTGCTCCTGCGGCGGCGGGACAGGACGGGAAGCCATCTTCGCCCCCTGTTCGACGTGCACTCCCGGTAGAGACGACTCAATTGAATGGCTAGAGATAATATCTTTGTGGGCCTTGAGATTGGCACCTCAAAAATCTGCGCAGTCGTGGCGGAGGCGCGGGGCGATGGAACGCTGAAGGTCGTAGGCGTGGGCAGCGTCCCCGCGCGCGGAGTGCGTAAGGGTGAGATCGTAGATTTTGAAACAGCAAAACGGTGTGTCCACGATGCAATCGTGGATGCCGAAGAGAAGAGCGACGTCGAAATCAGCGAGGTTTACCTGGGGATTACGGGAAGCCACATCCGAAGTTTCAATAACCGCGGCGTGGTGGTTCTCGAAGAAGGGCGGGAAGAGATCGACGAGCAAGATCTGGACGACGTTCGCACCAATGCGCGAGAGGTTAGCTTGCCGATGGAGGATTGCATCCTTCATACGATTATCCAGCACTATTATGTAGACGGGCAGGACGGAGTTCTTAACCCGATCGGCTTGCTGGGAAAGAAGCTGGAGGCGGATTTCCACATCGTTTATGGAATCCGCACAAGAATCCAGAACGCGATTCGCTGTGTGAAGGAGTTAGAACTCGAACCGGCCGACGTGATCATCAACTCTTTTGCCACCGCGCAAGCGGTATTGGAGAAGAACCAAAAACAATTGGGAGCGATCGTGATCGATATTGGCGGCGGAACGACCGATTTCGTCGTTTATGTGGACGGCGCGGTGAAGCAGAGCGGCGTCCTGGCCATTGGAGGTGACCACATCACCAACGATATCTCGATTGGGCTCAAAATTCCCTCAGCACGTGCTGAAAAGCTGAAGGTTGAGGAAGGAAATGTTACCCTCGGAACGGCGTTTCCTGGCGAAACGATTTTGCTCAAGGACGAAACAGGTTTCGCCGGCAGAGAGATAGAAAGAGAGTCGTTGAACCAGATAATTCACCAACGCCTGCGTGAAGCTCTGGAAATCGTCAAACGGCAGATTGAGACGGATCAAAACCTCCACTACGTTGGAGCGGGAGTATTCATAACCGGAGGCTGCAGCCAGATCCGAGGCCTTGAACATCTGGCGTCGGATATATTCGGGATGCCGGTAACCATGGCGCATGCGCTGCCGATGGCCGGAGTCACCTCCGCGTTCGAGAATCCGCAGTTCTCCACGGCACTGGGTTTGGTGAAATATGCTCACCTGGTGCAAATGGACAGGCCTGTTTCAGGGGGGCTTTTCCGGAACACATTTCAAAAAATTAAAGGAATTTTTCGTAACTAATTCAGCTATATGGTGCAGCTAAATCGACAGTATGAACGAGCGAGTAACGCGGGCGAATCAATCCACGCAAAAGTGGTTGGGGTTGGCGGCGCAGGCTCCAATATCCTGGACCGCGTGATGCTTGACGGCATTGAAGCGGCGGACTTGCTCGCGATCAACACGGACGTTCAGTCGCTCACGGCCTCGGTGGCTGCTCACAAGGTGCAACTCGGTCGAAATCTTACCCGCGGTTTGGGGGCTGGCGGCGATCCCGAACTCGGTTATGCTGCTGCCGAAGAAGCGACCGACGAGATTCGTTCTGTCCTGCAAGGAGGGACTGTTGTTTTCCTTTGTGCCGGTTTGGGCGGCGGGACTGGGTCCGGCGCCGCGCCATTGGTGGCTCAGATTGCCAAAGAGGAAAACGCCCTGGTGCTGGCGTTTGCGGCTGTCCCTTTCAGTTTTGAGGGACGCCGGCGCTGCGCACAAGCAGAGGAAAGTCTGACCCGATTGCGCGCGGTCTGCGACGCGGTGATCTGCTTTGAGAATGATCGCATGGCAGAAGTCAATCTGCCGCGAATGGGAATCCATGAAGCGTTCGCGGCGGCCGATCTTACTGTTTCCCAAAGCATTCGTTCCGTAGCTGGTCTCCTCCAGCGGCCCGGGCTGCTGCACATCGGGTTCGACGACGTTTGCGCAGTGCTGCGTAACGGAGATGCGCGCGCCATTTTTGGCTATGGGGAAGCGGAGGGCGAAAACCGGGCACATGACGCGTTGGCCAAGTCTCTGAAGAATCCTTTGATGAACCGTGGAGCGTTGCTTGAGAACTCCTTTCACGCCATCGTTCACATCTGCGGCGGTACGAACGTTACTCTGGGCGAAGTTCAAATCATCATGGAAGAGCTCAATAGGCACATCAACGATCAGACCCAGCTTTTTATGGGGATCGGGATTGAGACGCGCATGGGGAACCGCCTTTCTGTGTCCATTCTAAGTTCGCTGGGCAACGGCTTGGGAAAGCCAATCGCCCAACCCCGCCAACGAGCGATTTATCCGGTCGAACCTGAACCGCCACCGGACATGAGACCGGAACCTTGGAAGCCCGCGGCAGTTCCCGAGCTTTCTGCAAAACCGGTTTCCCAGGAGCAGGCGGGTGCGATTGGGGTCGCTCCAGCCCCAGAGCGAACCGGCGAAGAATTGATGCCACGCACTGAATCCGAAGCGCACAAGCCCGCGCAAAGTCGTCCCGCCGCGAAAACGGAATCCAAGTTGCAATTGGCAGCCGCGAAGAAGACCGAAGCCAAACAGGAGACATTACAGTTCGAGCCGGTTTCCCGCGGTCGCTTCGAGAAGAGTGAACCTACCATCATTGATGGTCAGGACCTCGACATTCCGACCTTCCTGCGAAAGAGTGTGAGGATAAGGTAGGCTCGTCCTCGTTTTCGACCCCGGTTCTGGTCGTTGCTGTGGGACGCCGTTCTCACCTGTCGGTTGGATCGGGTCCATCACACCCCAGGGCAGAACCCGAGGACGAGGACGACGACGATTGAGGAATCAGCTGACGCCGGTTACCTGCTCGATCACCGGTTGCTGTTGGGTGAGGCAATGAAATGCGCCGAGACCCCAGACCAGTTCTGTGCAATCCATTGGCACGATCCTCCGATCCGGGAAGCAATTCTGGAGGACTTCGTACGCACGTTCGTCATTGGCCGAACAGAACACGGGCAGAAGGATCACTTTGTTCGCGATGTAAAAGTTCGCGTAACTTGCCGGAAGGCGGCGACCTTCCTTCTCCACTCGTGGCGGCATCGGCAGCGTACGCACCTCGAGCGGCGTGCCGTCCTCGGTTTTCATCCCTCTGAGCAACGCCAGATTCGCTCGCAGCGATTCAAAGTTTCGGTCTCTGGAATCTTCCTCGATCGCTGTGAGAACGGTTGTCCGGCTGACGAACCTGGTAATGTCGTCGATATGCCCATCCGTGTCGTCACCTTCGATGCCGTCACCTAACCAAAGGATGTTGCTGACGCGCAAATGATCGCGCAGAGATTTTTCGATCTCGATTTTTGATTTTCCGGGGTTGCGATTCGGGTTGAGCAGGCAAGAGGCAGTCGTCAGCAGGCTTCCGCTCCCATTGGCGTCAAATGAACCGCCCTCCATCACTAATCCGGGATAGAACACTGGCAGGCCAAGTTGTTCTGCGATGCGGGTCGGAACGACCTCGTCGAGGTCAAAGGGAGGGTATTTACCGCCCCAGGCATTGTAATTCCAATCGACGATAGCGAGTCGCGGGTCAGTGGCGCGTTTGACGAAGATCGGGCCGTGATCACGGCACCACGGCTCGTTCGTGGGGATATGAAAATATCCAACATGGCTGGTGTCGATATTCTTCAGCAGCAAGCGCACATCCCGCTCGTGTTCTTCATCCTTCACATTGATCCGCACTTTCTCCGACCCGCGCAATGCATCCACCATCTGAACAAATACCGGCATCACTTCATCGTAGGCATCGGGAAAACTGATTCCCTCGCGACGCGGCCAAGAGAGCCACGTCGCTTCATGCGGTTCCCATTCGGCCGGCAGACGATATCCTTGTGCCGCTGGTAAATTCTCACTGAACATTTTCCCTGAAGTCCTCCGATGGATTCGCCTTTAAGTTGTGAATTGGTGTCCTTCGCGGCTCAGCTTGCGCTGGCTGGGTCAATCGATATACCGCTTGCTTATTTCCGCGTAAGCATCGATTCGGCGATCCCGCAGGAAGGGCCAATGGGTTCGCTGTAGCTCTAATTGTCCAAGATCAACTTCGACCACCAGGGTTTCTTCCTTCTCGACGGACCCTTTTCCGATGATCTGTCCTGACGGATCGGCGACAAAGCTCTGTCCCCAAAATTCAATCCCATCTCCTCCGCAGGGTGTTTCGTGCCCTGTCCGGTTCGGTACCGCTACGTAGCAGCCGTTGGCAATCGCATGGGATCGTTGGATCGTTTCCCAGGCGGAATGCTGCCGCTCGCCGTAGATTTTTTTCTCGCTTGGATGCCACCCGATCGCCGTTGGGTAGAAAAGGATCTCAGCGCCGCTGAGAGCCGTCAGCCTGGCGCCTTCCGGGTACCATTGGTCCCAACAGATCAGCACGCCTATGGTGGCAAATTCTGTCTTCCAGGATTTGAATCCCAGATCACCGGGGGCAAAATAGAATTTCTCATAGAAGAGCGGGTCGTCCGGAATATGCATCTTTCGATACTTTCCCAGCAAACTGCCGTCAGAGTCGAGGATGGCAGCCGAATTGTGGTAAACCCCAGCCGCGCGTCGTTCGAAGATCGGGGCGATAATGACGACGCCAAGTTCCTGAGCGAGCCTGCCTAATCGAGTGGTGGTTGGCCCTGGAATTTCTTCGGCTAACCGGAAATATTCGTGATCTTCGGTTTGGCAAAAGTAAATCGTATGAAAGATTTCCTGAAGGCAAATAATGTTTGCCCCCTCCGCAGCCGCCTTGCGGATCATTTCTTCCGCCCTGTCCACATTTTCAAGGGGATTGATCGAGCATCGCATCTGGACCAAGCCGAGTTTGAGCATGGAATTTACTAGGGCGAATAACCCGGCCGCGCAAAGCGCTTGTTGTGAATTCTTTTGCCCTTGAATTTAGCCTTGGCATCGCCACCGTTGCGATGAACGATGCCTTTCACATGCTTAATGATATCCGAATAGTCATTCACACGGCCAAAGGCGATCTTGAGGCGACGCTCTTCCCCTCGAAGGCGCCGGTGACCGCTGCCAGTTTCCTGAATTTAGCTTCTAGAAAGTTTTACGACGGACTCACTTTTCACCGCGTCGTTGCCCGTTTCGTCATCCAAGGTGGGGACCCGCTCGGAACCGGGAGCGGTGGTCCTGGTTACCGGTTTGAAAATGAAGTCCACGACTCGTTATCCCACGTCAATGCCGGCGCGCTGGCGATGGCAAATGCTGGTCCGAATACTAATGGCAGCCAATTTTATGTGACCATCGATTCCTTCAAGCAAGAGCAGGTGAGAATGTTGGATGGCAATTACTCGATCTTCGGACAGGTGACCAAGGGGCTGGACGTCGCTACGAAAATCGCTCAGGGAGATAAAATCCATTCGATCGATGTTCTGGACTCGACCGACGAATTGTTCGCGGAGCAAAAATCGCGGCTGAAAGAGTGGAACAAAGTCCTGGATCAAAAATTTGGGAAGAAGCTGGCTCCGCTCCCTCAAGATCAGCTAAAGCCGAAGGCCTGACCTCGTATGGCGATCGATGATTATTAGGAGAATTGATCTGACTTTACCGCTTTGGCTCTGATAACCGTTGTACTTCTGCTCCTCCTGAACTTCTCATTGTCAGAATGAGTTTGCGGACAGCAGACTACGATTATCACCTGCCGGACGATCTCATTGCCCGTTACCCGACCAAGCGACGAGACGAATCGCGAATGATGCTCCTGGAACGCGAGAGAGGGCTAGTCACTCATCTTCCGTTTCGCGCCTTCTTCGAATTGCTGCGACCGGAGGAACTCGTGGTTTTCAACAATACAGAAGTTGTTCCAGCTCGGATCCGGTTTCCTGATCGTAACGCGGAGCTGCTTTTATTCGAACAGCTGGATCAGTTTACCTGGCGATGCCTTGTCCGGCCAGGCAAATCGTTTGGCTTGAGGCGAAGGTTTTCCATCCATGGTCATCGAGGTGAAACCGTTCAAATTGAACAGGAGGGCATTCGCGTGATCCGATTCGATTCGCCGATCGATCTCGATGAACTCGGAGAGATACCGCTTCCTCCTTATCTTAACCGGAGGCCGGAGGCCATGGATCGTGAACGCTATCAAACCGTCTTTGCCACCCAGAAAGGGGCGATTGCGGCGCCGACTGCCGGGTTACATTTTACGCCGGAACTGATGAGCCGGATCCCGCACGAATTTATCACGCTGCACGTGGGCGTCGGAACATTCCGCCCCGTGAAAGCGGCGGATATAACCCAGCATCAGATGCATCACGAAGCGTTTGCAGTATCAAGGGCTGCCGCGGCGAGAATTGAGGCGGCGCGAGAAGTGCTGGCGGTAGGGACAACAACCGTGCGAACCCTGGAAACTCTGATGCAGCGCTTTGGCAAAATACAGCCGGGCAATGGTGTGGCTGACATCTTTATCTATCCACCATTCCAGTTCAAGCGAGTGCAATCGTTGCTGACCAACTTTCATCTGCCGCAATCAACGCTTTTGATGTTGGTCGCGGCATTTGCCGGCCGCGAATTCATCCTGGAAGCCTATCGGGAGGCGGTAAGGGAGCGGTATCGGTTTTTTAGTTACGGCGATTGCATGCTGATCCGTTAGTGCAAAGAGTCCACAGATTACGCAGATTTCACAGACTGGGGGAGGAGGTGCTTATTTGGTCCGCACGCGAGGTAATGCCTACCTTCAATCTGTGAAATCTGTGGTTAAACTCTTTGCCCTAACGCTTGGCCCTGAAGAACCGCTGCAAAAGCTCGCGACACTCAATTTCTCGCACGCCGCGCGTGATGTCGCAGTGGTGATTCAAGGGCGGCATCTGGAGCAGATTGATCATGCCTCCGGCGCCGCCGGTCTTTGGGTCCGGGCAACCGTAGATCAGGCGCCGGAGCCTGGCGTGGACGATTGCTCCCGCGCACATCGGGCACGGTTCCTTGGTGACATAAAGATCGCAATCGTCCAATCGCCAGTCGTCGACAACGCTCTCAGCTTGCGTGATAGCAAGCATCTCTGCGTGAGCAGTGGCGTCTTTCAGGATTTCCACCTGGTTCCAGGCGCGTGCGATAATTTCTGCATTGCGAACGATTACCGCGCCAATGGGAACTTCATCCTGCGATTCGGCCTTCCTCGCCTGTCGCAAAGCTTCGCCCATAAAATAGGTATCGCTCGATAAATCCAGTAAATCGGCCATGATTAGGGCTAAAGAAGGAAGAATCGATGAACAGCAAACCGATAATCGTTGCTCCCTCGGTACTCGCGTGTGATTTCAACCATCTTGGTGCGGAGTGCGAACGCATAGAGAAAGCCGGCGCGAATTGGCTGCATCTGGACGTGATGGATGGCCATTTCGTGGATAACATATCATTTGGACCACCCGTGGTGGAGTCGATCGCTAAAATCGCCACCGTCCCCCTGGATACCCATCTGATGATCAAGCGGCCCGATCATTTTTTTCCGCGATTCATTCGTTACGTCCACAATATCACAATCCACGTCGAGCCTGACTATGATATCGGCAGCACACTCAGGGGTATTCGGGCTGGCGGCGCGACATGCGGTTTGGCCATCAGCCCACCGACTCCCTTCGAGAAAGTGGAACCATACCTTAATCAAATCGATCTGTTGCTGGTGATGACGGTTAATCCTGGGTTTGGAGGACAAACTTTCATGGAGCCAATGATGGCTAAGGTGAAACGTGCGGCTCAGCTCCGGGCTGAACGCGGACTGGATTTCCATATCGAAGTGGATGGTGGCATCAACCCAAACACTGCCGCAGTAGCCCGTGAATGCGGTGCGAATGTACTGGTCGCGGGCACCGATATCTTCAAAGCTCATGACGCCGCTTTGGCGATCAAAGAGTTGCGGGACTAAAGTGAGGTACGCTCGATTTCACAGGTTTTGGCCGGCGTTGCCGGGGACGATATGGGTCTTGATTGGCTTGATTCTCTGCGGCGTCTGGTGTGCTCATGCGCAGGAAGCGGCTGACGTCTATAGCGGATCGCCGGGTCAAGTGATCTTCACTCAACGGGCGATTCGTCACATCGAGGAGCGGCATTGGCCGGACAGTCCCGCCCAGGGCGCGGGCAAGTTTGCTCCCGGGATTACTGAAGACTCTCTCAGGGAGCTCGTCACTGAAGCTGTCGCCAACGGGCAAGTTCGACAGAATACACATGGGCGGCCCGGCAAAATTTACGAATATGCCTTTAATCATGCAATTGGCGTTACCATTGACGGCAATCCTGCACATCGGTTGCGGGTCGTGGTGAATCAGCGGAACCGGCTCGTCACCGCATTCCCATTTTAAACTAAATGCATTTTGAAACTGCGGGTAATCTGCTGCTGAGACTTTGAGGTTCCTATGCAAATCGACTACCGGCTTTCGGAAGATTGGGACGAGAATTCCATTGATCTGGCAGCTGCGGACGAGACGGATCTTCGTTATTGTGCAGCAACCGGCGACATCATTCTGCGAAACGATCAGACGGACCTGAGTGCGAAGTGGGGCTGGATACCGCTCATCGATTTTGCCTTGGCTTTGCGGGAAATCGGAGAAGTCCTGGCGGTCACGGAGGGAACTGAAACATTCGAGTTTACCGAATCAGACGCCACCCTTCAGTTCAACCGACGCGGGGAGCAAATGATTATCCGTGGGAGTTATAGAGCGGGAGAGATCAATGCCCCATTTTCCGCATTTGAGGAACAGGTAAGGGATTTTGCCCGACGATTGGACATGGAGTTGCTGGCCAAGCGGCCCGAGCTCAAATCGAATCCGGTCTATCAGGATTTAAAGTTATCCGGATTGAGTCCTTGAAGTTGCTTCGGAGAGAAAAGGCCATCTTTACGGATAAGCATCTGGTCAAAATAGATTTCACCGCCGCCGTAGTCCGGCCGCTGGATACAGACTAGATCCCAATGAACCTGGCTGCGGTTACCATTATCAGCCCGCTCGTAGGCTTGTCCCGGTGTGAAATGGAACGAACCGGCAATTTTTTCGTCGAAGAGAATATCCCGCATGGGTTCGCGGATATAGGGATTAAATCCAAGCGCGAACTCGCCGATGTACCGGGCGCCCTCGTCTGAATCCAGAATTGCGTTCAGGCGCTCTGTCTTGTTCGAAGTGGCATCCACAACTTTGCCGTTTTTGAAGGCCAGGCGGACGGAATCAAAGGCAGTTCCCTGGTAGACGGTCGGAGCATTGAATTGAACGTAACCTTCCACGGAGTCTCGCACTGGGCAGGAAAATACTTCGCCGTCAGGAATATTGTGCTGTCCGCCGCACATGATGGCAGGAATGCCCTTGATGCTGAAACGCAAATCGGTTCCCGGTCCGGTAATTCGGACCTGGTCCGTGTTTTCCATCAGTGATTTCAGAGCCTCCATTCCCGGCTCCATTTTGGCATAATTGAGCGTACAGACCTTGAAATATAATTCCTCAAAACCCTCCGTACTCATGCCGGCCATCTGTGCCATCGCCGGAGTTGGCCACCGCAGGACAACCCATTTGGTTTTGTTAACGCGCTGCTCAACCAGAGGCTGGAGCAATTTCATTGCCAACTGCATGCGATCGGGAGCGACATCCGAAAACTCGGTTGCGTTATGGCTTCCACGAAGTGCGACATAAGCGTCCATCGCTTTCATCCTGGCCATTTCGAAGTCGCGCAACGTGCGATATTGTTCCTCGTCAGCGCCTCTGAGCAACTCCCTCGCGATGACGTTCGATTGAAGATTAACGAACGGAAACGCGCCTTTTGAGCGCGCGGAGCGGATCAAAGCGATCACCATTTCCGGGGGCGCATCGAAGGCATCGATGAGGACGCGCTCTCCATCTTTCAGTTTAGTGGAGAATCCGGTTAAAACCTCTGCCAACACCTCAAATCGCGCATCTATCATGGGAAAACAGTAGACTTAGTGGGATAACCTGCTACTGCAACACAAAAAAGCGATGGTCGGGGGAACTAAGATTCTGGATCGAACGAAGGCTGCGGAGTTGCACAAATTGCATCAGGGGAAAACCATCGTCTTCACCAACGGGTGCTTCGATCTGTTGCATGCCGGTCACGTGCGGTATCTGGCAGCAGCCAAACAACTCGGAGACATCTTGGTGGTCGGTCTGAATGGTGATGCATCGGTTCGAGCATTGAAAGGGGACGGCCGCCCATTGAACTCCCAGGAGGATCGGGCGGAGGTGATGGCAGGACTTGAGGCGGTGGATTACGTTGTCATCTTCAGCGAAATGCGGGTGGACAATCTCTTGCGCCAGGTGCGTCCGGACGTCTACGTAAAGGGCGGCGATTACACCCCCAAGACTCTGGATCCGGGCGAAGCGGCGGCGCTCGAGGAGATCGGTGCAAAAATCGAAATTCTGCCTTTGGTGCCCGGCAGATCGACTTCAAAGCTCGTTGAAGCTATTCAACGAAGATGAAACGTCCGCTGCGGCTTGGAGTGCTGGGCTCCGGTAAAGGTTCGAATTGCCGAGCAATCATAGAAAAGATCGTCGGCGGGCAATTGGACGCTGAAGTGCGGATCGTTATTTCCGACGTGGAAAATTCCGGTATTTTAAAGCTTGCTCGAGAGTTTGGGGTTCCCGGCCTGTATGTTCGCCCCGGTCGATTTGAAACACGGCTCGAGCCGGAAAATGAAGAGGAGATTGTTCGCCTGTTGCACGAAGCGGAGGTCGAACTTGTGGTTCTGGCCGGGTTCATGCGAATCGTCAGGCAACCGTTGCTGAGCGCGTTTCCGCGCAGAATGATCAACATTCACCCATCCTTGCTGCCGAAGTTTCGCGGGCGGGAAGCATGGAAGCAGGCTCTGAGAGCGGGCGAGAGAGTCACCGGATGCACCGTGCACTATGTCGACGCAGCGGTTGACGCGGGAGAGATCCTGGGGCAAGAGACCGTGCAGATCATGCCGGATGATACCCCGGAGAGCTTGCATGCTCGGATCCAGCGGTCAGAACACGTACTTCTACCCGCGGTGATCGCCGGAATCGCCGAAAAGCTTCACCGACCCAAATAGGCGCAAATGGTGCGGCTTAGGTTCCATGAAATCTGGTCTGTTTCCTTGCGTTTTTATTTGGAGTATTTAAATCTTGGGCGTTTATGAAGAAAATCGAGGCGATCGTTAAACCCTTTAAAATGGAGGACGTTAAGGAGGCCTTGACTGAAATTGGGATTGCTGGGATGACGGTCAGCGAAGTAAAAGGGTTCGGCCGTCAAAAGGGTCATACGGAGATCTATCGCGGCAGCGAATACACAGTTGATTTTCTTCCCAAGGTGAAATTTGAAATCGTGGTCGGGGATGATCGAGTCCAGAAAGCCGTGCAAACCATCGTGCAAGCGGCGCGGACTGGAAAGATTGGCGACGGGAAGGTTTTTGTGATAGCGATTGAACAGGCCGTTCGAATTCGGACCGAAGAACGGGGTGATTCTGCCATTTAAGCCGCACGGAGGGCGCGCAGATCCCGGAGATAACACGTCTCTAACCTGGGACCCCTCGAGACGGCGGAGAGAGATTTTCATGGGAGCAGACAATGTTCTTCCTGATCTCCAGGCATCCATCGTATGCGAAGATGTTAGGCAGGAAGTGAACGGTCTTCAGACGCTGGTTGGAGTGATTAACGTTCTCCCGACCCCGACCCTTCCTGTTGGCTTGCTGAAACTCTGTCTTTGGACACGCTGGTGCGGGGGCTTCGGCAAATTTCGCCAGACCTCTCGAATCCTGGGCGTCGAGGAGGTACAACTCATGGCCGAGTCGCACATCGAATTCGAGCTGAAGGAACTGGACGGGCATGTGACCAACGTGAACGTGTTCGCCGGCGTTCAATTCCAACAGTACGGTTTACATCATGTGGAGATACTTTTGGATAACGAACTTATTATTCGGTATCCTCTTCC
Source organism: Verrucomicrobiota bacterium (assembly GCA_019235445.1). Classification (GTDB taxonomy): domain Bacteria; phylum Verrucomicrobiota; class Verrucomicrobiia; order Chthoniobacterales; family JAFAMB01; genus JAFAMB01. The sequence continues at coordinate 19,549 of JAFAKL010000174.1, forward strand.
GGTGGTGAGAATATAGAGTCCGTCTGCTAGTGTACCGTCTCACATATCTGAGACGGTACACTAGGCGACGCGGCTTCATTCTCAACCTTCGGTTTGCATCAAAGCTCTAACAAGGATCAATTGTACCCCCCTATGAGTACCAACATTGAATCGCACCTGGTCGAGAATCGGATCTTTAAGCCAAGCAAGGAATTCTCAAAAAAGGCGCACATCACCAGCTTGGCCGAGTACAAAGAGTTGCATCGCAAATCCATTGAGAACCCCGAAAAATTCTGGGCGAAACAAGCCGCGGAGCTCCTCCTTTGGCAGAAAAAATGGAAGACCGTTCTCCAATGGAAAGAGCCTTTCGCCAAGTGGTTTGTGGGCGGCAAATTAAATGTGTCTGAGAACTGCCTTGATCGGCATCTAGCCGGAGCGACCCGAAATAAAGCTGCCTTGATCTGGGAAGGTGAGCCCGGGGATAAGGTGACTTTGACTTACCAGCAACTCCATCGCGAGGTATGCAAATTCGCCAATGTTCTGAAGCGGAATCACGTCAAAAAGGGAGATCGTATAATCATCTACATGCCGATGTGTCCCGAGGCTGCCATCGCGATGCTGGCTTGTGCCAGGATAGGGGCCATCCATTCCGTCGTTTTCGGCGGATTCAGTTCTGAATCCATCAAGGACCGCATCAAGGATTGCGGGGCCAAGATGATAATTACCGCAGATGGCGGATATCGCCGCGGTGCTATCGTTCCTTTAAAGAAAAATGTCGATGATGCGTTGAAAGACAATGAGCAGATCGAACGGGTCATCGTCTTTCGTCGGGCCAATAACGAGATTCACATTAAGGAGGGACGGGACGCCTGGTGGCACAGGGAAATGCAGTATGTTGACGGAAACTGCCAACCAGAGCCGATGGATTCTGAAGATCCCCTTTATATTCTCTATACGAGCGGATCGACCGGCAAACCCAAGGGAATAATGCACACCAGTGCCGGTTATCTGTTGGGAACCGCCCTCACCACTAAATATGTTTTCGATCTGAAGCCGGAAGACATCTACTGGTGCACTGCAGATATTGGCTGGGTCACCGGTCATAGCTACAGTGTGTACGGACCGCTCTGCAACGGTGCCACGGTCTTGATCTACGAAGGTGCTCCGAACTGGCCGGAACCGGATCGATTCTGGAGTTTGATCGAGGAGTACGGAGTGACACTGCTCTACACTGCGCCGACTGCAATTCGGGCCTTCATCCGTTGGGGCGACGAATATCCCAATCGGCATAATCTATCTTCCCTCCGGTTGCTTGGGACGGTGGGAGAACCAATTAACCCGGAGGCGTGGATATGGTATCACACCGTCATCGGGGGTGGTCGCTGCCCAATCGTGGATACGTGGTGGCAGACCGAGACGGGAGCGATCATGATTACGCCGCTGCCCGGAGCGATGCCTCTGAAACCGGGTTCGGCGACCCTTCCGTTCTTTGGAATCGATGCCGCGGTAGTGGACGACCTGGGGGAGGAAGTACCGCCGAACGTAGGAGGCAAACTGGTCGTACGGAAGCCGTGGCCATCCATGTTGCGCTCGATTTGGGGCGATAAGCAACGTTACAAAAAGCAGTATTGGAGCGAGATTAAAGGATGTTACTTCACCGGCGATGGAGCACGGAAAGACAAGGACGGCTACTTCTGGATCGTTGGGCGAATCGATGACGTCCTCAACGTCGCCGGACATCGGCTGGGGACATCGGAAATCGAAAGTGTTTTGGTCAGCCATCCCTGCGTTGCGGAGGCTGCAGTTGTCGGGCGCCCAGATGAGATGAAAGGCCAGGCGGTGGTTGCTTTCGTGACGCTCAAAGAAAAAGAGCTGCCCACGCCTGAACTTCGGGAAAAACTGCGACAGCATGTCGCGACGGCTATTGGAGCGATCGCCAGGCCGGACGATCTCCGTTTCGCGGACGGGTTGCCAAAGACCCGAAGCGGGAAAATCATGCGCCGTTTGCTGAAGGAAATTGCAGGCGGAGGCCAGGTCACCGGCGACACGACGACCCTGGAGGATTTGAATGTCCTGGCGAGACTGAAAGGAGTCCAGGACTGAGGTCGGAACGAAGACTTTTCCTCCGGGCCTCTTGCTGTGAGCCCGCCCCAATAAGCGTTAACTTATCGCAGCGGCAGGGAGGTGCCGTGACGCATTTATCCCGGCGGGATTTAAACGAGGGTAGCCTGGCACGAAGTGCCTGGAAAAAGAAAAAAGACGCGTCTAGTCCCGTAGGGACGGTTGATCAAAGTTTGCTCCAAATGGGTCATTCTCCTTTCCTCGGTCTCGGTAGCATCGCAAAGCAAAACGGAATTCATCCTAAGTGCATTGGCGGAGTCGCTGACCGTGTTCATCTGCTTCTATCAGGCCTTTGTCAGGCAATGGGCGGCTTCGCTTTATGCCATTCCGTGTTCTGCTCGTACGCGTAAGCGACCCGGAGCACGGTGGCCTCATTTAACTCCTGGCCAAGAATCTGGAGACCAACTGGAAGCTGTTTTCCCTCTCTTGCAAGAAAACCGCACGGGACGCTGACCCCACAGATCCCGGCGATATTCGCGGCCAGGGTAAAAATATCTGCCAGATACATGCTGAGAGGATCATTGGTCCGCTCACCTAATTTGAACGCCGCCGTTGGAGATGTCGGGCAGACAATCGCATCGACCTTCTCGAAAGCAGCGGCGAAATCCTGGCGGATCAGCGTTCGAACCTTTTGAGCCCGCAGATAATACGCGTCGTAGTAGCCCGAACTCAGAACGTAGGTGCCAAGAATAATCCGGCGTTTGACTTCCGGGCCGAAGCCTTCTTCTCGTGTTTTGCCGTAGTGTTCCAGCAAACTGTTTGTTTCTTTGGCCCGAAAACCATACCGGACTCCATCGAATCTGGCGAGGTTCGCAGAGGCTTCAGCAGGCGCGATGATGTAGTAGGTGCTGAGGGCGAATTCGGTATGGGGTAAGGAAATTTCGAACACCTCGGCGCCAAGTTCCTCAAGCCGAGCGACCGCCGCCCGCACGGTCTTGTCCACCTCGGGATCGATTCCTTCAATGAAATACTCTTTCGGTAGACCAAGCTTCAGTCCCTTGACTCCTTGATCGAGGTTAGCGGTAAAATTCGGTACCTGATCGGACAAGGAGGTAGAATCAAACTTATCCGGACCGGAAATGACATTCATCAGGATGGCCGCGTCCCTCACATCTTTCGTGATCGGGCCGATTTGGTCCAGGGAAGAGGCAAAAGCGACCAGACCGTAACGCGAGACTCGACCGTAGGTTGGCTTTAGACCGACTCGGCCGCACAATGCAGCCGGTTGCCGAATCGAACCGCCTGTGTCCGACCCTAGCGCAGCAAAACCCTCGTCGGCAGCAACCACTGCCGCCGAGCCCCCGCTCGAACCGCCCGGAATGCGCGTTATGTCCCACGGATTTCGGGTGGGACCGAACGCCGAATTTTCGGTGGAAGAACCCATAGCGAATTCGTCCATATTGACGCGTCCGAAAGGGATGGCGCCAGCGGCCCGCAACTTCGCAATAACCGTTGCGTCGTACGGGGCGACGTACCCGTCGAGAATCTTTGAGGCGCAGCCGCATGGATGGCCCTTGACGTTAATGACATCTTTAATGGAAATCGGCACACCACCCAGAGGGAGACGCACATCGACCTGTTGAGCCTCTGAAACGGCGCGCTCCAAATCGTGTGACAGGTAGCCGTGGATCAATGGATCCACTTCCTCGATCCGGCGCCCCAATGCTTCGACCGCCTCCCTTGGCGAAATTTGCCCGGCGCGGATCAACGCCTGAAGCTCGTGAACGGTCAGCGAGGTGACTTCCACGGCGTTACTCCAAGACTTTCGTGACAATGAATAATCCTTGAGCTTGCTGCGGGGCGTTCGCGAGAGCGGCTTCGCGCTCCAGGCTTTCTCGAGTCTCATCTTCGCGGAAGACATTGTAAATTGGGAAACTGTGAGCCATTGGTTCGACCTGTGAGACGTCGATCTGATTGAGTTTCGCTACGTGCTCGAGCACCAATCCCAGTTGGGTCTGAAACATCTTAATCTCGTCCGGAGTCAGTTTGATGCGTGCCAGGTCGGCCACGTATTCGACGTCAAAATTCTCAGAGCTCATGGTGGATCGTGGTAACGAATAAAGCGAGCGCAGTCGATCCGCAAGAAATGTCGCACCGGTGCGATATTCTCGTCAGAGGTGGTTGAACATCTGAATGGCGAGAAAGATGACAACGGCGATCAGGGCCAGAACCGCCAGGCAGGAAATCAACAGGCGCAGCCGGGCTTGGCGCCGTTGTGCGCGTCTGGGCCGGCGCGGGCGCTCGGCGAGCAAATCCTCGCCATGCCGCGAATCCTGCAAGATATCGGGGGAGTCCAACGGGCTCCGTCTCGTGGATGCGCGGGCGATTCTTTCCTGTCGCTGCCGTTCCTGCTCCGCCTGCGCCAATTTTGGGGCTTCTTCAATCTTGCGCTGCAATTCCTCCATTTGACGACGCAGCTCTTCTTCCTGTTTCGCAAGCTCGTCCTGTTTCGCCGAAATCGGGGAATCGTTAAATCGTCTGCGTCCCATTGTTCAACAATATCATCCGCGCATGAAGTAGAAAACCAGCAGCGCGGTTAAACCAAGAATTAAAACGGGAAGCGTGAAGGCGAACCCGCGTTTGAGCCAGACAACGAAACTCGAATCGTCTGGCGCCGAATAATACCCTTCTTCCACCGTCGGACTTGGCTTGATCACTTCTCCGTCGGACTTGGCATTGATTTTAGTAAGTGATTTTGTGTATTCGGCGCGAGCGTCATCCACTGCGCTCAATGCTTTGCTCAGCTCTTTGTGGAGATCCGAATTGCTCCAACTTTTCGGGTTAATCCTTTCGAGGGAATCGAGATGTTGCGCAAAGGTGGCGTTGGTGAGCCGCAACTGTTCGACACGTTTTTCGGCCTCGTAAGTTTCTCGCTCAATCACCACCATCGATCGGGTGAGCTTTTCGATCATCTCGGCACGACCCTTCTCCAAGTCCTCTTGTTTACGGCTGAGCTCCTCGAGTTCACGTTTCTGTTTTTCGATCTGCTCCTGCTGACGCTTGAGTTGCAGGAGCTGCTCCTGTGCCCGTTGAACCTGCGAATCGAGCAATTCGGGTGACCCGGATTGCTCGTCCGGAAGATCAAGAAAGGGTTCTTTCATACTCTCCGACATGAAACTCCAATGTCTGGAAAACGAAGGCCGCCGCAACGAAAATCTGTGATGTCGCAACAGATGGCAGCGTCACCGGCCCGGAAGCACCTGGAGCAGGTAGCCCTTCAGATACTCGGTCTCGGGGATATGCGGAAGAATCGGATGATCGAGCGGCTGCGACAGATACTGAACGATTCGCAAATGCCGTTTAGCGTCCACGCTGGCGTCAACGATCATTTCCAGAAACATTTCCCGTGAAACATGGTGCGAGCAGGAGAACGTCGCCAGGTATCCGTCCGGGGCTAACAACTGAAGAGCGCGGAGATGAATCTCCTTGTAACCTCTTCGCGCGCTGTTGAGCGATTCCTTAGTTTTGGTGAAAGAAGGGGGATCAAGGATAATCAAATCGAACTGCACGTCTTCTCGGATTTGAGTGGAAAGGTAATCGAAAACGTTCGCTTGCTCCGTCGTGATCGTGACGCCGTTCAGATGAGCGTTCTCGTTGACTAATTTAACCAGCTGCCCGCTGATTTCGACCGCGGTGACACTCGATGCCCCGGCGTTGGCGCAAGCTAATGCAAAAGCCCCTTGATTGGCAAAACAATCAAGGACCCTTATCCCTTGAGCGAGTTTCGCTACTGCTTCGTAATTGTCCAGTTGGTCGAGATAAAGTCCGGTCTTGTGTCCTGTCATCAGGTCAACATTAAATTTGATACCCTTCGACTCGATTACCATCGTGCCCGGCTTTTCCCCGAAAAGCAAACCTGCCAGGTTGTCGAGGCCTTCCGCTTTCCGGCTCGGCGCGTCGTTCCGTTCAATGATCGAACTGGGCGATAGGAGCTGTTTCGCAGCCTCGACAATCGACGCCTTTCTTCGATCCATGGCCAAGGTCAGAGTCTGCAGAACCAGATGTGTCCCGTACCGATCGATAATGACTCCAGGCAGTCCGTCGCTTTCACTCCAGACGATCCGCCCCGGATTTCGCAGGATCCCGAGTTTCTCGCGACAGACAATCGCTTGTCCGATTCTTCGAGCGAAAAAATCGTGATCCAAATCCTGTTTACGCCGCGAAAACCGCCTGGCCACGATCTGCGAATTGGGATTGTAGATCGCAGATCCTAACAATCGATCCTGGCCGTCTTTGAGCGAGATAACGTCCCCAGGTTCCGGGTGACCAAAGGTCTTCAAAACCTCTGAGTTGTAGACCCAGTCGTGTCCGTGGAATATTCGTGCACGCGGTTTAACGACAAGCCCGGCCATGAAGAAGCAGTTATCGGTCTCAGCTGTCAGCTGCCGGTTGGAATAGGGGTGTCGCGGCTTAGAACCATTCGCGCAGGCCGGCCGGCGGTTGAACTACCGGCCGAATGCAGCGCGTTCGGACATGCCGCCTGGTCTGGCGCTGACGAGCTCTCAGGAATACAGATATTCGTCTACATATTCGGAGTGGTGAACAGAATGGCTAGTCACTTCCGATTCAGGATATTCGAAAATTTTTCCTTCGTAGTTTCTGATCACTATCTTCTCGTGGTCATGAAAAAGAATGTATCCAGGATTAATTGGAACTTTGCCGCCTCCCCCCGGCGCATCGATGACGAATTGCGGCACAGCATAACCGGTGGTGTGACCCCTGAGACCTTCAATGATCTCTATCCCTTTTGCCACCGACGTTCGAAGGTGAGCCGACCCGTGGATCAGGTCACACTGATAGATATAGTAGGGGCGGACTCGGCACATGATCAGTTTATGAACAAGCGCCCTCATCACGCTTAGGTCGTCATTTACCCCTTTCAGCAGGACGCTTTGATTTCCGAGCGGTATTCCGTGGTCGACCAGTCGCTCGAGAGCTGTCCTCACCTCAGTGGTTAATTCGCGGGGATGATTGACGTGAACGCTCATCCAGAGAGGATGAAATTCCTGCATCATGCGGCACAATTCCGGCGTAATCCGTTGCGGAAGGAAAATCGGGACACGTGTACCGATCCGGACAAACTCGATATGTTCGATGGTTCGCAGACGGCGCAAGATGCCGCGCAGTTTATCGTCGGAAAGGAGCAAGGCATCTCCACCTGAAAGCAGGACGTCCCGAACCTCCGTGTGAGTTTCCAGATATCGGTAGGCTTCCTCAAAATGGGTATGCAACTCTTGTTCTCCAACGCCGCTGACAACGCGGCTCCTGGTGCAATAGCGGCAATAGGAGGCGCATCGGTCGGTAACTAAAAAGAGCACCCGATCGGGATACCTGTGAACCAGTCCCGGGACTGGCATATGGGAGTCTTCGCCGCACGGATCCGCCATTTCGAGTGGCGATTGCTGGGATTCCTCAACCAGGGGAATCACCTGGCGGCGAATCGGGCAGTTTGCATCTTCTGTGTCGATGAGATTAAAAAAGTGAGGTGTGATGGCGAGCGCAAGTTTGTTTCCCGCCAGGATTACCCCGGCGCGCTCCTCGGGAGTTAAGGTGATCTTTTGTTCAAGTTGCTGGAGAGTAGTGATCCGGTTTCTCAGTTGCCATTTCCAATCATTCCAGAGTTCGGGAACGACGGTGGGCCAGAAACCTTGGGCGAAAGAAAGGAACCGCTTATCGGCGGTTTCGGCTAAGCTGTGCATTTTGATTGACTAGTTGGTTGAAGAGTAAGGTCTCACTTTCGAATGTCAATCGGGTCGACCCCTGACCCCTTGAGAACCGGGTTCGGCGTGTCGGCGTGCTGTCGGGAAAGCGGATCGGCGTTTAAGGACGAGGCGTTCTTTAAACAAACTGTCCTCAAATCCGTGAAATCTGTGTAGTCTGTGGTTACTTCCGGTCGGTTTTTACGCTCAGCTTTCTCCGCGGAACCATGGTTGCGTTCATGCCACCGGTAGCGGAGAATCCGAAGATCGAACAGGCGGTAAACCTCCCCTGTCGCAGCGAACTAGCTTATGAGCGTAATTGATCGTGCCTCGGCCCTCGTTTTGGGGGGACTCCTTCTAGCGAGCCAACCGGTGACCCAGAATCTTTTTGCCGGACCGCCGCTCTCGGATTCCGGGAGAGATATTGCCCACAGGCTGAACGATGCTTACACGGCCGTATACGAAAAAGTTGCTCCGGCAGTGGTGGTTGTTGATGTCGAGAAAAGCGGGCGGTCCGGAAATTCCTCAAACCCAATGGATGGTTTCGACTTCTTCTTTAGGGGCCCGCGCGACGAAAGTGAGCAGCCCGATCAGAGCGAAGGTTCTGGGTTCATTGTGCGTCAGGACGGGTACATCATCACCAATAATCATGTCATCGAAGGGGAAGACAAAATAGACGTTAAGCTGAAGGATGGGCGAACCCTCGCAGCCAAGGTCATTGGCTCTGATGACCGTACCGATGTCGCGGTCTTGAAGATCGATGCTGCCGATCTGCCAACGGTCGTTTTCGCTAATAGCGACGACGTGAAAGTTGGCCAGCTCGTCTGTGCGATTGGCACGCCTTACAAATTTGCCTACACCTTTACGACAGGTGTGGTCAGTGCCAAAGGACGCAACGAACTGTTGCCGGACAAGTATGAGGACTACATCCAGACGGATGCCGCAATAAATCCCGGAAACAGTGGGGGACCATTGTGCGATGTCGACGGCAATGTCATTGGCATGAATACCCTCATCCATGGTCTGAACCGCGGGCTAGGTTTTGCGATCTCCAGCAACCTCGCCAAACAGGTCAGCGATCAACTCATTGCTTCAGGAAAAATAGTTCGACCATGGCTTGGGATTATCATCGAAAGTCTCAATGATGAGAACCGCGCAGAGGTCTTCAAAGGAGTGGATAAAGGAGTGGTGGTGCGAACGATTCAAGCTGACACTCCCGCCGCGAAGAGCGATTTGCGGCCCGCAGATGTCATCACGGATGTGGATGGCGTTCAAGTCTCCAGTGCAAGGGAGCTTCAGAATGAGGTCTTGAAGAAAAAGATAGGCGCACAAGTTGCCCTGGGTGTCTGGCGAAATGGCAAAAAGACGACCGTGACCGTTGTCACCGAAGAGTTGCCCGCTGATCCGAACAAGTTGGCGAGTAATCAGCCGCCTCCCTCGCAGCACGAAAATGTGACATCCAGCTTTGGCGTTCAAGTTCAGGACGTAACCCCCGAACTGAGACAAGAGTTAGGATTGAAGTCGGATTCCGGCGTGGTGGTGACTGAGGTTACGGCGAACAGTCCCGCGGCAGTGGCTGATATTCAGACTGGTGATGTCATTACTGAAGTCGGACGAAACCAGGTCACCGATACGGAGTCATTCCAAAAAGCGTTAGCTGACCAGAAGGGTAAGCCGAACCTTTTGCTTTTGCTGGATCGTAAGGGAGTAAAAACCTATTCGATCGTCAAGGTCGGTAAATGACCTGAAGTGTTCCTGAATCTGCTCTGAGAATGCGACTGGTCGAAGAAAGATCGGGACGCCCATTTCTTGCCGGAAAGTTGGCTTTCTGGTTGAGCTCACCGGATGGATCTGCTCAATCTGGTGCCGTCACCCAGAGCGGGATCGTTATGAGCGATTGCCCGTCGTAGAGCAGAAATCGGATGAAAAGAGTAAGCGAAGTTGGCCGTTCGCAGAGAATGCGAATTATTGACACACTGAAAAAGACGCAGGGACTTTGTGTCAAGGAAATCGGCGAACGGCTAAAGCTCAGCTATATGGGAGTCAAACAGCATTGCGACGAGCTTGAGCGGCATGGCTACGTTGATACTTGGCGGCGTGCGAAACCGGTCGGTCGTCCGGAGATGGTCTATCGGCTGACTCCGAAGGCGCATATTTTCTTTCCGCGGACGACCAACGCAATGACAATCGAAGTGCTGCTGGCTGCCAATCGGCTCTATGGTCACGCGGCTGGGGAGAAGCTGTTGTATTCTGTCTTCGCCTCGAAAACGGAGGATTACATGAGGAAGCTGCACGGCCAGACGGCTCTTGAGCTAGCCCAAATGCTGGTCAAAATCCGCGAGCAGGAGGGGTATATGTCCGAGCTTTCCAGTGGAGATCCGATAAACATCGTGGAGTATCACTCGCCCATTTTTGATTTGCTCGAAGCGTTTCCCCTCGTGAGACGTCTCGAACGGGAGATGATGGAGCGAATTTTTGGCGTGCGTGTAGAACGCGAGGAGGAGATGGTTTCCGGCCTGTACCGGTGCAGGTTTGAGTTTCAGGCCTGAAGCAGGACGGTTCGCCACCAGGCCTTTCTCCCCGCAGTTTCCTATTGCGAAGTGGCTTCAAGAGTATAAATTCCCCGCTCCCTATGCCAAAATCGATCGCCAGACGGAAAACAAAGAAAGCTGTCGCAAAGCGCTTCAAAATAACGGCCACCGGCAAAGTAGTGCGCGGCCAAGCTGGCCGTCAACACTTGTTGGAGTCGAAGAGCGCTAAACGCAAACGGCATCTTGCGAAGCCTCAGGTGCTCGACTCAACCGATGAGGCGCGGATAAAGGAAAACCTGCCGTTCCACTGAAGCGGTCAACGTTCTCTGCCTGCCCGAAATCTTCGGTTGATGCGACAGGTGAGGTTGAAGGACGAGATTTGAAACAATAACCTGTGCAAAGGAACCGGCGATTGCCGGACCACCAATATGCCTAGAGCAACGAATGCGCCGGCGAGTAGAGAACGCCGCAAAAGAGTTCTCGACCAAGCGAAAGGATACCGAGGCCGTCGATCGAAACTTTTTCGGTACGCAAAAGACGCTACCATGAAAGGGAAATACTGGGCCTACCGTGATCGGAAGACCCGGAAACGCAACTTTCGGAACCTCTGGATTGTGCGCATCAACGCGGCCTGCCGGCAATTTGGCACAACCTACAGTCGTTTCATCGAAGGGCTTGCCTACGCCAAAATAGCAGTTGATCGGAAAGCCCTTGCTGATCTGGCCGTAACCGACGAGGCGACATTCAAGGCCCTTCTGGACAAAGCCGTCGCGGCGCTAGACCAAAAAAAGGCAGCCTGAAGGTAGGCTGACCATTTCAATTGCTTAGGATCAGGAAGCAAAGCCGGCGGGCTTCGCTTACAACCGATGGACAACGATCTTGAAAGGTTGCAGCAAACGGCGCTGGAGGAGATCCAGCAGGCTCGGAGCAAATTGGCTCTCGAAAATCTGCGGGTGAAATTCCTGGGGAAAGCCGGCGAAATTTCACGATTGAGCGAAAACATGCGCAACCTGCCGAAAGAAGATCGGCCTCGGATTGGCAAGCTGCTGAACGAAATCCGGAACGCTGTCACTGGCGCTCTCGACAGCCGCCTTGACGCCATTGAGGCCGAAGGCACTGCGCAGGTTCTGAGCGACCTCGACGAAACGCTTCCGGGCACCCAATTCCGCGTCGGCGGCTTGCATCCGTTGACCCTTCTTCAGGATCAGGCCATCCGAATTTTGCGTCGGTTGGGGTTTGCACTCGCGGATGGTCCTGACGTCGAAACGGAATGGCACTGTTTCGACGCACTGAACACGCCGGCGAATCACCCGGCGCGCAATGATTCGGACACCTTCTATCTTCCGGACGGAAGACTGTTGAGATCGCATACTTCGACCGTCCAAATCCGAACAATGTGTGCTCAGAAACCCCCGGTGCGTGTGATCGGGCCCGGAGCCGCTTACCGCCGTGACGAAATTGATGCCACGCACCTGAACCAATTCAATCAGTTGGAAGGTCTCTATGTCGACCGCGACGTCAGTGTCGCCGACCTGAAGGGAACCTTGGAATATTTTGTACGCGAACTGCTTAGTTCCGAGGTAGAGACCCGGCTGCGTCCCCATTATTTTCCTTTCACTGAGCCCAGCTTTGAACTCGACATTCGCTTGCCGGGAATTCAGGACGGAAAATGGATGGAGTTGTTGGGGTGCGGGATGGTCCACCCCGCCGTATTCGAACAAATCAATGCCAATCGCGGCGACAGCGCCTATGATCCCGAGGACTGGACGGGGTTCGCCTTTGGCATCGGGCTCGAACGTCTGGCCATGTCTTTGTTTGGATTGCCAGACATCCGGCTGCTGATCGAGAACGATCAACGATTCCTAGCCCAGTTCGCCAGATGAAACTGTCGCTCAATTGGCTCAAAGAAATGCTGCCCCTCACTTGCTCGGTTCCCGAAATCGTCGAGGCTTTGACATTTGCCGGGGTCGAAGTGGAAGGCAGGCAGCAACGCGGCGCGTTTTTTGAGAAAGTGATTGTAGCGCAGATTGAATCGTTTGAGCCACATCCGAACGCGGATCGTTTGAGCGTTTGCCGGGTGAACGACGGCTCCGGGCTGCCGAGACAGGTGGTTTGTGGAGCGAAAAATTTCAGCGCCGGAGACAATGTCCCGCTGGCCTTGCCCGGTGCAGTTTTGCCGGACGGGGAAAAAATCAGAGCAAGCAAATTGCGCGGCACCGAATCCGAAGGCATGCTTTGCAGTGCGCGAGAACTGAATCTGGCGGAGGATGCTGCCGGTCTCCTCATCTTGCCCGGGGATGCGCCCATCGGAGCTTCATTGTCGGATCTTTATCCACCGGATACTGTACTCGAACTTGAGGTCACGCCGAATCGGCCTGACTTACTGAGTCACTATGGCATAGCGCGAGATCTATCTGCTTTCCTTGACCTCCCCCCGGCAAAATTGCCAGAGATAAGCGATAATTCCGACCGAGTTCGTGAAGATCCCGGCGTTGTTCGGCTCGAAGCACCAGAAGGTTGTCCCTTTTACACGGCCCACGTGATCAGAGGGCTTCGAGTGAGGCCGAGTCCGGGCTGGCTCCGGCAAAAATTAGAGGCGGTCGGGTTGCGTTCGATCAACAATGTTGTCGATGTTACAAATTTCGTGATGCTGGAGCTTGGTCAACCGCTCCACGCCTTCGATCTCTCGAAGATCAGAGGGGCCATCGTTGTTCGGATGGCCGACCCGGGGGAGCGATTGCGAGCGCTGGATGAGAAAGAGTATGAGCTGATCCCAGACGATCTGGTCATTGCCGATACTGAGTTGGCGTTGGGTCTTGCCGGCGTGATGGGTGGGGAGGGGAGCGGCGTGACGGCCACTACTACCGACGTTCTCCTGGAGGCTGCTTATTTCAACCCCGGCTTTATCCGTCGAACCAGTCGACGTCTTGGGTTGATCTCTGAGTCCAGTTTTCGCTTTGAACGGGGAATCGATCCGGAAGCGGTAACGCGCGCCTCTTCCAGGGCGATCGATCTTTTCTTGCAACTTGCCGGAGGCGAGGCCGACGAAAGCGTAGTGGTCGGCGGAGCTGTACCGGACTGGAATCGGACCGTGGAAATGCGCCCGGAACGTTGCCACAAGCTCTTAGGCATGAACGTTCCTGATTCGGCCCAACTTCTGGTTCGACTCGGACTCAAACCTGCAGGTGGAAATCGCTGGGAAATACCAAGTTACCGGCAGGACCTCGCTCGAGAGGCAGACCTGATCGAAGAGGTTTGTCGGATGGCCGGGATACAGAAAATCTCTTCGCGCCTCTTTGCTTCTGCCACCGAAAGCTCCTCTGCCGATCGTACCCATGACGAATTAATGCGCCTGCGTCAAAGACTCGCAGGTCTGGGCCTATTTGAAGCCCGAAGCCTGACGCTCATCGACGAGCAGGCCTTGGAATACACCCTGGCGCCAACGTCGGACGCTCTGGCATTACGAAACCCACTGACCGAGGATCAGAAAATCCTGAGGCCCTCCCTGGTGCCCGGCCTCGTTCGAGCGGCTGAGCGGAACCTTAACCGCGGCTCGAGCAGCGTGGCGGTCTTTGAAATCGGTCGCGTCTTCAAGGTAGGGACGCCGGAGGAGTCAGTTTCGCTTGCTGTTCTTGTTTGCGGAGAACGGCAAAGCAAAAGCTGGAATCAAGGGTCCGCCATCTTTGACCTGTTTGATCTCAAAGGTATTCTGAAGACGGCGCTCTCCAGGGACGTGATTTTCATGCGAGAAGACCCGATCAGTTTTGCTCCGCTCCTCTGCGGGATAGTCGATGCAGAGGGGAACTCCGTCGGCAAAGTTGGGCAACTCCGCCCGAGTCTGGCCAAGGAGATCGGAGCGCGCGATCCAGTGCTGGTTGCCGAACTCTCTCCGACGCCCGGTGCAAATTTGCAACGATTCCGCTACCGGCCCTTGGATCGCTTCCCGGCGGTGACCCGGGACGTGGCTTTTGTCGCAAACCGAGAGCTGAAATATCAGCTGGTCCTGGATGCGTTTGCTTCCGCGAACGAACCGCTTTTGGTGGATGTCCGGCTGTTCGATCTCTTCGTGGATCCGAGCGGTGAAAAGGTACCCCGGAACAAGAAATCGCTCGCCTGCAGTTTGACATATCGAGCAATCGATCGAACGTTGACCCAGGAAGAAGCGAACGCGGCGCACAGCCGCTTGAAATCGCAAATTGTTGAGCGTCTGGGAGTGGCGTTACGCGAGTAGTTCTTTAGAGAGTGGAAGTTTGAGAATTTGCCCTGCGGTGCTCGGGATTTAAGGCTAACGCCCCAGACCCGATAATACAGAATCCCAGGAGGCCAGGCTGTGCGTGTGATAATGACAGGCCTTGATTGGAAGTCAAAGTTCACGTCAGCGGTTATCCGCCCTTATTTTAGGGGAATGGGAGCTTCGCCTGAACGGCATTTGTGGGGCAAACTCTGAGCGCGAAAATGTTCAGCGGCGCAGTCGTAAGTAAGTTTCCGGCTTACCTCTGAAAACGGGCAAAGCGCTGACGCTTTCAGGTGTTTAGCGCCACGATTTTCAGCCTCACTGATCAGTACCCCTGCCGCTTCCTGTAGGCAAAGCGTCCCCGCTTTGCGCGTTCTCGGAGTAAGGCGAGACGCCTTATTTACCACTGCGCTGCACTTTTTGTCTTCAAGCGGTGCTGGACACGTACTGACGCTTTGCTTGCAAAACCGTCACTGATTTTTCGCGCTGAGGGCTAGCCGGGTGGCCAGGTGAACTGACGTCCTCCGAGAAGATGGAGATGCAAATGGGGAATCGTCTCTCCGCCGTGCTGTCCGCTATTGATTACGACCCGAAATCCTGTTTCAGATATTCCAAGCGCCTTGGCCGTTTCCTGAGCTTTGAGCAGCAGTTTGCCCAGGATGAGGCCATCTTCTGGTGTCGCTTCGGCGAGGCGCTGAATCGGCTTTTTTGGCACCAGGAGAACGTGAATTGGCGCTTGGGGATTGACATCCTGTAAGACGATCAATTCATCATCCTCCGAGAGGATCCTTGCTGGAATCTGGCGGGCAATAATTTTTTGAAATAAGGTCATCTGATCCTCAGGTGAACATCTGTTTTCACGTTGGCTCGCTCAAAGTGGGCTCGAAGGAATTGAACGATCTCGTTCCTGAGCTGTGAACACTCCCGGCTCCAGGTTTTCACAGATTGCAAATGCCGCACGCACGGCTGCAGTCCTGAAATCTCAAGGCTCAAAGCGCCCTCTCGAAGAGCCGGTTCAATTCGTTCTTTCAACAGCCGGAAAAACTCCAACTCGTATCCGGGGCCTGCCTCTTTCGCCAGCTCAATCAGGGAAAGCTCGAAGGGTGGACCAATAATATCTAAACGCAGCGCGATCTCCGCGTAGCCAATCGCCTGCAAAGCGGACCGAACGATCTCGCGGAGCTGTCTTAAGGTGATAACATTGTCTTCGTTGGTTCGAGCCAGATAACAGAGGACGCTGGCTGTAACATGTTCTGCGAGCCACCAACGATTGTAGCCGGCTTTTTCCGCTGCGCGAAGCAAGCAGAAGCAGAGCCAGTCCGCGCGGATGGGGCGTTGCTCGTTCTCGCTTTGTCGAAGAAGGGGCAGGGAATCGCGTAGAGCTATCACGGTACAAACAAATCGGGTTGAAGTGCGTTGCGTTTGATCTTGCGATTGAGAGATTCGATCTCATTAATGAATTCCCCAATATCCTGAAATTGCCTGTAAACGGATGCATAACGAATGTAGGCAACGTCATCCAGCGAGTGGAGTCTTTCCATTACCCGGATCCCGATCGCTTTAGTGGGCACCTCGTGATCATACGCCTGCTCCAGTTCCTGAATGATCTCTTCGACTGAGCGCTCCAAGGCGTCGTAACTGACAGGGCGTTTCTCACAGGCTTTCATCATTCCGC
>JAFAKL010000253.1 GCA_019235445.1 Verrucomicrobiota bacterium
TCCGGTTTCGGCACAGCTTCCGTCCCCTTGCAGCGCGAAAGTGTGGATATTGTCGTCTTTTCCTCCTCCGACATAGAACGCCTGTCCATTTGGATTAAAAGCAATCCCGACGAAGGTATTGGGCACTTTTAACACCTGTTTCTGCACAGGTGTTCCGGCGCTGATATCATAGATAAAGACATATTCTTGAGAATCGGCGCTGACCATCGTCCCGTTTTCGTCATTAAGCTGGTTGTGGCCACTGGTGAGTACCAGCAGGGTCTTCTGATCCGGACTAACAATCGAGCTGACACCTCCGCTGGATACAAAGTTCGGGAAATCCCCCAAGCCGGGATTTAACGGTTGCAGCACCGCTCGAGGAGCAGCGGTCGGAGTGATCCTCTGGCCGCTCGAGACGTACATAGCGTTGCCATCATTGCGTCTGCGTCGTCTCCGCGCGCCGATACTTGCCATGCAGGCGAAGTTAATATTGCCATGGCGCACAAGATTACCTGCGGTAAAGTCCGTTCGAGATAGAGTGCCATAAAATAAAAGTTATGAGCCGGTTTGTTCCTCTTCCCTCAACCGGCGACTTTCGAATGTGTCGGTACTAATCCTGAGGAATCTCGTTTTGAGTCCTGTAGTGAAGGCTGCTTTCGCCAGACAGGTTTACGAGCAGGAGGAAATAAAGTGTCCCGGATCGACAGTCGGTATTGTGAAAGATGTGTAGGACCTGCAGCCGTTGCAGGAACCTCCTGCCACACTAGAACATCATTACTCGCTGCTTTCCCACGCGGCCTGATCGCACCATCCCGCTCGTTCGCCGGTATTTGGATCCAGTATCAATCGATGCGCATGATGCCGGGTGTCGAAGTCGAACATATTGACCAGCGAACCGGCGAGCACGTCGAAGGAACTATTACCTATTTTGCCTAGATTCCAGTTGTCTTCGATGAACCGCAAAACTGAAGTTTGATCGGTAAGACCATGATCGACGAAATTCTGTTTCGCATAAGGTGAGATCACCAGGAGCGGCAAACGCGGGCCATATGCGAATCGTCCCTGGTAGCCCCCAAGAGGCGTATTTGCTCCAGACTGATTGGGTCCGGTGAATACATCAAATGGGGTCTGGGAATGGTTCACCACGGGCGGCATCGCGTGATCGTACCATCCGTCTGAGTCGTCGTAACAGATAACAATCGCCATGTGCTCCCAATAGGGGGACTTCATCAATCGATTGATTGTCGTTACTAGAAATTGCTGTTCCAAAAGAGGGTTCGAATAACCCGCATGACCGTCCTGGTAAGCGGCAGCTTTCAGATAGGATACACTTGGCAGGTTGTTCGCATCCAAAGCCTGCCAGAAGCGGGTGATATCGTATTGGTGATTCGCCTGATCGGTGGTTCCGATTGCCGCTATGGAGATAGGCGGTTTGTGCGTTGGATTTGCCGTGCGAGCGTAATACTGGAATGGTTCATGATGCGGAATATAGTCGGTTTTTGGCTTGCCGTCGCTTCCAATGTGCGTCGCGCTGATATCATCAAAACCGCCTTCAAACCAGCCCCAGGTTATACCCTTTGCGTTTAGCAGGTCGCCTACGTTGAGGTTCTTCGGATCCGCAATCGCGAATGTTGGTGCAACAGACGCGATGTCACCGGCAGGATCATCGTCGGAAACAACTGTACCGTTATAAACCGTGCCGGAAATATCCGGCGATGCGCCGTGGGTTTGACCCGAGATCAGATTCAGAGCCCCTGGGGTCGAAGGACCTGTCACCGTTCCGTAAGAATTGTCACTCATGGCGAAGTTCTGCGCGTAGTTCCAAAGTGCGGTGACAGTATTCCCGTCAAAATAGTCCATTACCTTCGTGGGACCTCCTGTCTCAGGTGTCCCGGTAAATTGAACGAACATATCCATCAGTCCGTGATCGAACGCCAGTTGTTCCGCCATATAGTCATGGTCCTGATCGGCAGTCGCAGCTGCTGCAGGACCGAGGCGCTGCGGTTGCAAAGAATTCTGATTGTTATGCAACAGTGCATCATCCAGACCATTCACGACAGGCGAGTCTGGCTTGGCTTCAAAACGCGGTTCGCCGGCGAGGTTGAGCGCGTGCGGATAGGTAGCAAAGTAATGATCAAAAGAAATGTTCTCTTGAAATATGATGACGATATTGTGGATCGGATATGTGGTCGCACCGCTGCCTGGTCCGGCATTCTCTTCGGCAATAGAACTGATCGCTGCCACCGTCGCAGTCATCGCCAACGCAAGAGTTTTGAAAAAAGTTTTCATTGGTCTTCTATTGTGACTCTCTGCTAGGCAGGTTGTTAGGATACAATGCCGCGCCCCTGCAGTTCTATCTGCCCGGAGTCTTTCAAAAGACTTAAGCCTCCCTATCCAACCGGACAACTCAAGAAACGTGACAATCTCGTCACAATTGTCTCAAAACTGGGCACCCGTTTTCAAAATGCGGCATTGTGCGGCATGGCAAGGCCCGGGAGCAACGATCTTCGCGGCAGCGGCTCCCTTCCTCAGGCGCATGATGGTCGGACTTGATACCGGAAGCTTTGAAGTTTGCTCCACCGAGACCCGGCGGCGGCTTACTACCGCAGGCAATCCTAGCTTTTTAGGCTTCGCGCCAAAATGAACGTTAGTAATCTTTTCTACCACCTCGCATTTTATCGATTTTGTTTTGAACCTGTGAACTGGTGATGGAAGCTCTAAATTGATTTGCAGATTGTAAGAAGTGACTCGCGGCTGGATAGGTGAGATATGCGGATTAACTGAATCGAGGAATCCACGTTTAGTGAATCGCGCAGAACGGCAGTCCGCGAGGAGCTTCTTCCTATGGCTGTGCGGAAAACCGGCGCGAGGATCTACATGCACCCGCTCGATGTCCCCATGGTCGAGAATGGAGGCCCTTTGCGGCCTTTGGGGGCTGCGCCTGGACGACTTATTGTTGCCTCGAGAACCCTGGGCGCCGGGCCGCTTGCCGTTTTCCGCGAAGTGATCTGCCCGCTGCGCTACCCTCCATTGTAACGGGATTGCTCGGACAGCCACCGCGATGGCTGCGGTGCACAACGTTACCCTCGACGTGGGACCCGGTGAGTTCGTTGCTGTGCTTGGCCCGTCCGGCTGCGGCAAATCGACTCTTCTCGGGGCCATGCCGGGCTTCAGCTGGGGAAATCTCCATGGACGGCCAATCAGTTCGCCGACCCAGTGCGGAACGCAGCGTGGTCTTCCAGCACCACACGCTTTTTCCTTGGAAGACCGTTCTTGGGAACATCCACGAAAAGTCCAGACGCTACTTTTCAGGCGGCCGTTTGGCCGCTGAGTTTCTTTGTCGTCTTTCGGTTCTTCGAATTTGAAGCTGGGCCGGTAAGCAACGGACCGAGTACAAACGGATGAATTACCTTGTCCCTCCGCAATTTCTTCATCGTGATCGCGACGACATCGGCTAAGGTATACCGGTCGAGAATATTGGAAATGGCATTTCGAACGTCAAGCATAAGCATGCGAAGTCCACAATGTTCTTCGTCAGGACAACTGCATTTCTCGTAAGCGGTTTGGCTGACACACGAAATGGGTGCAAACGGGCCGTCAATGAGCCGTACTACCTGACCGACACTGATGTTTTCGGGGGGACGAGCCAGGAGGTAACCGCCGTGTTTGCCGCGGCGGCTTTCAAGGTAACCCGCAGCCTTGAGCTGCATTAAAAT
>JAFAKL010000391.1 GCA_019235445.1 Verrucomicrobiota bacterium
GACGAACTGACGTTCTGGAGCATCTAGGATCGGCAACTAAATCGGACACTACCCGCCCCCGCTGAGCGCACGGAAAGCGACCATTTGCATGACCCACCCGCTGGCATTCGAGAGGGGCGCGCCGGCGCTGTACAAGGGTTGGGCGTATACCTGTCCGTCCACGGGCAGATTTCCTATCAGCCCAAGGCCGTTTGCGTTGACATTCTGCAGCGTTAGAATGGTTTCGGCAGGGTCTAACCCGGTTCGCGCGTTTGTCATTATGATAAGTGAGCACATCCGCAGCGAAACCCCGGGAACTCAAGAGGTAGCATGCAATAGCAAGCGGCAACTGGCGATTAAGGAGGTTTAAGAATCTTTCAATTGTAACTCCGTCCCAACCCTCAGATACCGCATCTCTGGCAACCAGTTCAATGTTCAATGCTTATGCCACCAAACCCTGACCTGATTCACATCGGCTCCCTCAAGAGTTGGATGGCGCCCGAGTGTGTATCGATCAATCGCGTTCCGATGCGGGCGACAATCTATCCGTTCCCCTCGGCGGAGACGGCGCGGAGCCTTGATCGGGAAAAGACTCCCTGGTTTCAACTGCTTAATGGCCAATGGCGATTCAAGACCGTGGAGAGGCCCGAAAATGTCGCCCTGAGCGACACCGCGTTGGATTGCGACCGCTCGCATTGGGACACCGTGGAGGTCCCGGGCAACTGGACGCTTCAGGGGTACGGCGCTCCACATTACACCAACGTGCAGATGCCATTTCCCGACGAACCGCCTTACGTTCCGCAAGACAATCTCACGGGCATCTATGCGAGAGAGTTTACGGTCCCGGGGAACTGGGAAGGGCGCCGCGTGGTTATCCATCTGGGCGGAGCGGAGAGCGTGCTTTATCTCTATTTGAACGGGCAGGCGATTGGCTTGAGCAAAGACTCTCGCCTTCCGTCTGAATTCGACATTTCGCGATCGGTAAGGTTCGGACAGAGTAATCTGGTCATCGCTGTTGTCGTGAAATGGTCGGACGCCTCTTTCATTGAAGACCAGGATCAATGGTGGATGGGGGGACTGCACCGCGAGATTTACCTTTATTCCACCGGATCGGTGCACCTTGCCGACCTGTTCGCGGTCGGAAATCTCGAACACAATTACACCGATGGACGCCTCCACCTAACGGTCAAAGTCGGTTTTCCGCGTCAGCCCGAGAAAGACTGGCTGGTGGAGGCGCAACTGTTCGATCCTGAAGGGAAGGCGATTTTTAACCGGCCGCTGCGATCGTCTGTTTACGTGGGAAAGCCTTCCCAATGGCCGCGCCTGCAGGTGGAGTTCGAGGAGCAGGTAAAAGAGCCACGGCTCTGGTCGGCCGAGTTACCAAATCTTTACACCGTCGTGGCGACACTCAGAAACCCGGAGGGCAGGGAAATCGAATCTACCGCCACACGGGTTGGGTTCCGATCCGTCGAAGTCAAAAACCGGTCGCTTCTGGTTAACGGCAAGCGAGTGCTGATCAAAGGCGTCAACAGGCACGATCATCACGATACCAAAGGTAAAGCCTTGGATCGCGAAACCATGAGGCTGGATGCAGTGACGATGAAACGTTTTAACTTTAACGCCGTCCGCGCTTCGCACTATCCCAACGACCCTTACTGGCTCGACCTGTGTGACGAACTCGGCTTCTATGTGATCGACGAGGCAAACCTGGAAGCACATGGCTTTTATCAGCAGGTCGGGCGCGACCGCCGGTATGCTGACGCCTTCCTCGAGCGGGCCATTCGCATGCTCGAGCGCGACAAGAACCATCCCTCCGTCATCCTCTGGTCGCTTGGGAATGAGACCGGATACAGTGCAAATCACGACGCCATGGCGGGTTGGATTCGCGGCTATGACCCGAGTCGTCCGCTCCATTTCGAGCCGGGCATCTGGGTCCAGGGCGTGGAAAAGCAGCCGTCTGAAAAGGTCTACGATGGGGGCTATCGGGTGACGGATGTTGTTTGCCCGATGTATCCGCCGATCGACAGGCTGATCGAATGGGCGGAAGACAAGCTGCATCCAGACCGCACTCGACCGCTTATCATGTGCGAATACTCGCACGCGATGGGCAACAGTAATGGTTCGCTGGCAGATTACTGGGATGCGTTCGAGAAGTATCCTGGCCTCCAGGGTGGTTTCATCTGGGAATGGATTGACCATGGAATAAAGCAAAAGACTCCAGAGGGTCAGGAATATTGGGCCTATGGCGGCGATTTTGGCGACGAGCCAAACGATCTGAACTTTGTTTGTGACGGGCTGGTATGGCCCGATCGGACGCCCCATCCCGGGATATACGAATTCAAATACCTCGCCCAACCGGTCAAGGTCATCGGCTCCGATGCCGGAACTGGAGTTCTGGAGATCCAGAACAAACAGGATTTCGCCTCGCTCGCGTGGATCAGCGGCCAATGGGAACTCAAGGTGAACGGCAACGTGGTGGCAAAAGGCCAACTTCCTGTTTTGCATACGCCACCGCAGGGGAAGGAGAGGGTGAATCTACAGGTGCCTGACATCAGCGCGGATTCCGGCCAGGAAGTCTTCTTGCATCTCCGCTTCTACGCGGCAACGGGCACCGCGTGGTGCCAATCGGGTCACGAGGTGGGGTGGCATCAGGTCTCGATCCCGGCGAAAATCACAAAAGAGGCGCGATCCAAGGTGGCAAGGCACGACGCCGGGCCGCTTACCCTCGAAGAAAACCGCGATCGCTTCACGATAGAAAACGATTCTTTCCAACTGGTCGCGTCGCGCCCGACCGGGCGCATCGAAACTTTGCGTTGGCAAGGGCAGGATTTTCTGCTTGACGGCCCGAAGCTGCAGATTTGGCGCGGTCCGACTGACAACGACGGAATCAAAGGTTGGACTGAGCAAACATGGCGCCCTCTGAACAAGTGGCGCGCACAAGGCTTGGACAAGATGGCCGTGAAACCCGTCTCGGCTAAAGCGAATCGCAACCAGGATGGCAGCATTACGCTCTCGTTCGAGCACCTCGGCGCCTGCGCTGCCTCTGAGCGGGCCTTATCGCACCAGCACAGCTACACGATCACACCCGATGGAGGCATTCAGGTTGAGAACATTTTTATCGTCGATCAAACCATCCCGGACCTCCCGCGTCTGGGCGTTGTTCTCATCCTCCCGCCGGGGTTTGAAAAACTAAGTTGGTTCGGCCGCGGTCCGTTTGAAAACTACGGTGATCGGAAACGGGCGGCTCTGGTCGATCTCTACGAGAGCACCGTCATGGAGCAATATGTGCCCTACATCATGCCGCAAGAGCATGGAAACCACACAGACGTGCGCTGGCTCTCGCTGAGCTGCGAAAAGGCTAGACTTTTGGTGGAAGCGGCCGGGCCCATGGAATTTTCGGCCAGTCACTACACTGCCCAAGACCTCGACGCCGCCTATCACACCTATGACCTTCACCCGCGAGCTGAAGTCATTCTTAACCTCGATTATCGCCAGCGCGGACTTGGAACTGAAAGCTGCGGCCCCGGTCCCCTGGAGCAGTACAAGATCAGGCCAGGCCGGTATTCGTGGAGCTATAGGCTGCGTCCGCTGGGAATCTGATCTGTGAGATAGGTCACATCATTCGAGTGTGCAGTCGACATGACTGGCCCCGCCTAAGGCGGTAAAGCCTCCGACAGTTTTTTCAGCTTGCCTTCCTTGTGTAGCCCCTGGAAAGCGTGTTATTATAGTGGATGCTAAAATTATAGATATGATGGACGCGTTCTCTTTGGGGGCACGCAGCTCCGTGGGCCAGAGCGCGCAACGAATTCAGCAATGCTCTCCAAAGACGAATTACTTTTCATGCTGCAGTCGGCGGGTATTGGAACCTATCGTTGGGACGTACCTGAGGGGATCATGCAATGGGACACCCAGATGTGTGTCCTTTTCGGTTTGCTGCCAGGTGGATTCTCCGGGAAGTACAGCGACTTCCTGTCGCTGATCGATGCGAGCGATCGTGCCAGGCTGAGCCAGGAGATTGCTGTCGCATTGCAGGAGGAAAGCGCCGAATTCTGCAGCGAGTTTCGGGTTGTCACCCTTTCTTCGGCCGCAACGGCACGCTTTCTGGAAATGCGTTTCAAAGTTCGGCGTGTTGCGGAGGGGGTCTTGCGCGTAACCGGTCTTTGCCTGGACGTCACAGAGCGGCACCGTGTCACAGTGGAACTGGCCAGCGAGCGAGATCTTTTTTCAACGCTGATGAACAACCTCCCTGATAATATTTACTTCAAGGATCGCGACAGCCGTTTTGTGGCAGTCAACCCGGCGGTGCTCGCCCGAGTCGGTTTCAAGGATCAATCGGGAATTATTGGAAAAACTGATCGAGACATCTTCCAGGGCGATCATGCCCTCAAAGCACTGGCGGATGAACAAAGAATTATTGCCACCGGTCAGCCGATGATCGGCATTGAGGAAAAGGAAATCTGGGCGGACGGAAAAGAATCATGGGCTCTAACCACAAAGTTTCCTTGGCGCAATGCAACGGGCGAGGTGATTGGGACCTTTGGATTGTCACGCGACATTACTGCTCTCAAGAAATATGAAGAGAAGCTGAAGGCAGCCAATGAGGCTGCTGAGAGAGCTGGACGGGCCAAGAGCGAGTTCCTCGCCAATATGAGCCACGAAATCCGGACGCCCATGAATGGGGTCCTCGGCATGACGGACCTGTTACTCGACAGCGGCTTGAATTCGGAACGGCGCGAGTACGCGGAGAGCATCCGAACGAGTGCCGAGGCCCTGCTGAAAATCATCAACGATATTCTCGATTTTTCCAAACTGGAGGCGGGCAAACTCTCCTTTGAAGTCCTCGATTTTGATCTCATCGAAACGGTTGAAAACGCTTTAGGCATGTTGGCCGAACCAGCACAAGGCAAAGAACTTGAGTTAGCCTGCAGTATCCTGCCAGAGACGCCCGTAACGCTGCGCGGCGATCCGGGTCGGTTGCGGCAAATTCTCACTAACCTGATTGCTAACGCCGTCAAATTTACCGCGAGGGGAGAGGTCATCGTTCGTGTTTGCCCGGAACGCGAAACCAGGACACACGCTCTGTTGCGTTTTGAAGTTCAAGACACCGGGATAGGCATTCCGGACGAAGCGCAGGGTCTGCTCTTTGAGGCATTTAAACAGGCTGATTCGTCGACCACTCGCAAATACGGCGGGACAGGTTTAGGACTGGCCATCGCCAAGCAATTGGTGACCATGATGGAGGGTCAAATTGGAGTCCAAAGTCAACCGGGAAAAGGCTCAACCTTCTGGTTCACGGCGCGATTCGAGAAGCAGGCTACTGCCAGGGAACATCCGGAAAGATCCTTTGGCGAATTAGGCCATGTACGAGCGCTCATCGTCGTCGACAATGCGACCAATCGCGAAATTCTCGCACGCCAATTTCTTGGATGGGAAATAGAGGCGAACCGAGCGGCTACTGGCGCTGAAGCTTTGCAGATGCTGCGAGCCGCTGCCACAGAGGAGAAACCCTACGACTTGGCCCTGTTAGACGTCCAGATGCCCGAGATGGACGGTTTGACTCTCGCAAGCGCGATCAAGGCCGACCCCGCCATCGCCCGCACCCGACTGATCGTCTTGACCCCCTTAGGATACGCAATAAGCGCAGCAGAATTCAAAAGAATGGGAATTGAGGCGTACCTCGTCAAACCGGCCAGACAAGCGCGTCTGTTTGACTGTTTGTTCGACGTCATGACCAGACCTGTGCCGGAAAGAGAGCTCGCATCATCTGTTCTTGCTGCGTCTTCCTCTATTTTCCTGGAGCCTGCATCAGAGCTTGACGAAGTGCGAATACTTCTCGCGGAGGACAACCTCATTAACCAGAAAGTGGCTTTAGCCCAACTCAAAAAGCTCGGATTCAAAGCAGATCCTGTGGCCAATGGCTTGGAGGTACTGAGAGCGGTGAGCCAAAAACGCTATAACATCATTCTCATGGATTGTCTGATGCCTGAGATTGATGGATACGAGGCGACACGCGTGATTCGCGAAGAAGAGAAACGTGCGGATCACCGCTCGAACCGGAAGACGCCCATTTACATCATCGCCATGACCGCAAATGCCATGGAAGGCGACAGAGATCGCTGCTTCGCGGCAGGAATGGACGACTATATCTCTAAGCCCGTGCGATCTTGTGAACTTGAACAAGCGCTGGAACGCGCGAAAATGGCCAAAGCCACTTAAAGCAAAATACTGTAAGCTCGGCGTCGTACCCTCCTCAGCTTTGATGAGGAACACTTGTCCGGTCTACGCGGACCCTTTAGTTTTCCTCTTTGGTTCGTCTCAGGTGGAAATACGTTTATGGCTCTGCCGCCGGCAAAACTGCTGTTTGTGTTCTTAGCACTTGCTCTC
The DNA here is from genome assembly GCA_019235445.1 of Verrucomicrobiota bacterium. Taxonomy (GTDB): domain Bacteria; phylum Verrucomicrobiota; class Verrucomicrobiia; order Chthoniobacterales; family JAFAMB01; genus JAFAMB01. The sequence goes on from JAFAKL010000391.1 coordinate 6,364, forward strand.
TTGATTCTCGCCAGCCCGGTATCATTGGCCGAGGACGACGACCTGAACGCACTAGGCCAACAGGTAGATCAACTGATTGGGCAAGGAAAATATGAGGAGGCTATCCCCATTGCTGAAAAAGCGCTGGAAGCAACAAAGCGAATTCGTGGCCCGGGAGACCCCGGGACCGTCAGCGCCCTGAATACCCTGGGGTTCCTTTTGCTTAAGATTGGGCATGACAAGAAGGCCCTTTCGTATTTCAAACAGGCTGATCATCTGAGACCTGACGATCCCAAGACTAAATGGCGCCTGGCTGAAGCTTACACCGCTCTTAAACGCCGCGCTGAAGCTGATCGCGCGTTCCAGGAATTAGTGCGTTTGGAGCCGATCTGGGAAAATTACTATGCTTACGCCGAATTCAAATACGGATCCTTGAATTTGCGCGAGGCGGAAAAGTTGTTTCATCTCGTTCTTGAACATATAGGTCCCGGAGGTCTCGCCAGATCGCCCGAAGCTGCGGCCTTAACTCGTCTCGCCTTTATCTGCTACTTGCGGGGGACGAATCAAGAGGCCGAAAATTATTTTTCCAGTGCAGAGCAGCTGGATCCCGATGACCCAATTTTGCAGCAAAAAGAAGCGATCTATTGGGAGAGCCGGGACCAGGTCGAAAAAGCCGAAGCCGCCTTTAAACGCTGCTTGAAGCTTAAGCCGGCGCTTGTTTACGAAGATTACGGCAAGTTTCTTCTGAAGCATCAGCGGTACCTCGACGCCGAGGGCATATTTCGCGAGGCAATGAAAAACGATCCCAAATCGTCCTGGTTCCGTATGTGCCTCGTCGAGACTTTACAACAACAAAACAAGAATGCCGAAGCGGTCGAACTGCTGAAAGTCAGCACGCAGATCCTGGATGTTTCGGAAGAACTTTATTGGCGACTGGGCAAATCTCTCGCTGCGATGGGACAAAACGGCGAGGCTGAAGCAGCTCTCCAGCACTCACTCCGCCTGGGACCAACCTACACGGGGTACTATTCTTACGCCGAGTTGCTTCAATCCCTGGGGAGGAAGGCAGAGGCAAGCGAGATGTTTGCTAAAGCCGCTCAACTCGGTCCTCCTCCGGATGCTGCTTCGGCGGAGTTCTCCAAGGTCCGGACTTTGCAAGATTCATCCGGCGATTATAAGGGAGTACTGGAGGATCTCCGTGGTGTTGAGATGGCCCTCAAGACGAATCCGGAGTTTTTCTGGCGACTCGCCCTGTCGCTGCAGGCCGTAGGTTATTCGGATGAGGCGGGGGCCGCGTTTCAACAATCTCTGGAGATACGGACAACGTTTTCAGGCTGCTATTATTTCGCCAAGCTCCTCTTCGAGCAAAACCGCAGCCAGGAGGCGGAGGATCTCCTGGTTCGGGCCGGTGATCCGAAGAAAGAGGACGTCCCTGCCATCCTCACCGTTGCTACCGTCCGGCAGGATGCCGGCGAGTACGCTGAAGCTGTTCCAATGCTATCTCGTGCCTCCGAGCTGTCGCCGGAAAACAGTGCGGTTTTTGGCAAACTGGCGGTCTCTCTTGAATTCAGCGGACACCCTGATGACGCCGATGTCGCCTTTGCGAAAGCGGTCGAGCTTGAGCCTAACTCCTTCGCTACCTATTATCATAGCTGCTTCGCGTCACGGCGCCCTCCCGGTTTTTACGAGAAGCTTTGTCGCCGGGCGCTGCGTGCCAATCCGGAGAATGCCGATCTATTAGACGACCTTGCGATCATCGTTGAGGCGGTCGATCGATGGGAAGAAGCGGCGGACCTGGCTAGCAGAGCTCTTCAACTGAGAGACAAGAGGAAAGAGGATCCATGGATAGAACTCGCTATCCTCATCGGAGCCGATTCGGTGACGGGAAAACAGGAGGATGCCATTCGCATGGTTAGCGCGCTGGCAGATTGTGCTCAGCCCAATGCCCAATCAGCAGATCTTGGGGTGACCCCGTTTTTGTACCACACGGTAATAGCCCTACTCCGACTTCAGCAGGATGCCTACGAAAAAGCGATGGAAAGTGCCGCGCAGGCGCTGACCGACTACAATTCTCCAGAGTTTAGCGCCGATATGGAAGCGAGCGCGCCCCGGGATAACGATTCAGCCGGCGACCAACGCGCGGATTTTAAATTGCTTCACGCCAGGCTAATCATCTTGGAAGGGAAGGCGGCATTTCACCTCCGCCAGTTTGAAGACGCAATCCGATCTTATCAAGGAGCAGTTGACGAATTGCAACGTCTCCCAAATCCGTTGGTCTCCCAGCCGCAGATCATTGATTTCTCGATCCAGCCATACGATTCGAAGATCGACGCTTTGAGAGGTATCGCGAAGGTGTATGAGGCGGAGAATGACTATACCGCGGCGATCGCAACCTATGAGAGGGCATTAACAACCGCGGAAAAAAATAGCGCGTTCCGGCAACAGCTCGAAAACATCCTGTCACTGCTTTATGCTTTCAGGCATACGGGTCAATATGATAGAGCGTCCCAGGCGTTAGGGCAATATGCTCTGGTTGTTGGTAAGCTTGAGGATGAAGAAAGCCGCAATAAGTATCAAGCCGCACTGGCGAAATATCGTGGCGAATATAACGAGATAATCGATTATTCCCGGAAAAGGCTGGAGGTGGCGGAGAGCAAGGGTCGCCCGCTGCCGGTGGCCGAGAGTTTGGCAGACCTCGCGGAGGCTCTGAAGGAGGTCGGCCAATACGAGGAAGCACTGCGTGCCTACAATCAGGCCATTCAGATCCGAGAAGAACCACAGCATCGTTCTCCCTTCTGGGTTGCCTTTTGTCAGCGGAAAGTGGCGGAGATTTACCAGAGTATCGGAGACTATAAAAAGGCCCGCCAGTGGCTGCAGCAATCCTCCACCACCTGGGACCAGATCGGGAGAAAAGAGAGTGTCGCCGAAACCCTGACTCATCAGGCTGCGCTGGAAAATCAACTTGGCAACTTCGATCAGGCGCTGACCTACCTCGAAACCGCCAGGGGCCTCTATCGGGCTCTGAAGGACCCTGTTGGAGAAGCCGAGACATTAAATTGGCAGGGCCAGATTCTGGAGGGACAGAGACGTTACCAGGAAGCGCTACAAACCTTTACCGATGCCCTGAAACAGGAACGCATGACAGACGATACGCTCAGCACAGCGCAGTCGCTTCGCCTGATTGGCCGGGAGCACATGCTGCTCGGCGAGAGCGCAAACGGCGAGCAGAAACGCCAGGAGTTTGCCGAGGCAGAGCGCAAGATGCAGGAAGCTCTCGCGATCGAGCAAAGCGCGAATTTAAATGGAAGGGAGGTACAGCAATCCATGGCGGAGCTCCGTTTGCAGGAGGGAAGGTTTTCGGAGGCCGAACAGTTTCTCATCGAAATCGTGAATCAGGACGCTAAAACCGAATACCCGTCGAACTGGGAGGCCTGGCATCTCCTGGGGTCGGCGGAGCAAGGTTTGGGCAAGAACGATGAAGCGCTTAAGCATTTTAAGCAGAGCATCGATATCATCGAGAAAAGGCGTCAGGTAACCGCCGGAACTCCAGGCGAACTGAATTTTCTCCAGCGATATCACGAGGCCTATCAGAGCCTGATTGAACTGCTCATTAAAACGGAGAACCTGCCCGAAGCCTACGATTACATTGAGCTCGAGAAAGTCACTGAGCTTCAGCAGGGTACTTTACCGCCTGGCCTTTCAGAAGATTCCCAGGGCGCAGCTTACCGCAAAGGTCGCAGTCTTCAATTCAGCGAGACTGCGATCGAACGCGAAATCGCGGAGGAGGGAAAAAAGGATTCACCCGACGTGATGCGGATTGCCAATCTTGAGAAGCTCAGGAGAGTCATCAATCAGGAGTTTATCCAGTTCCTGCATGGACTTGAAGCTGGGCAGAACTATGCACAAATTCGGCAGCAACTCTTGGCGAATCCACGGGAACTGTATCGCAGCATCCACGATCTCCCGGAAGACGTTTTCGTCCTTCAGCCCGTGCTACTTCCGCGTCAGAAAAAGATCGTTATCCTGGTCTATCACCGCGGTATACCGATCAAAAGAGAAGTATCGATTCCGGACGATGCCAAAGTCCGGGAGCTGATAGATAAGTTTCTAAACTTCCTGAGCGAGGAGCCTTCGACCAGTTCCAGGGAAGAAGCGTTTCATCGTCTAACTCGCATCAAAGAAATTGGCAATCAGCTGTACCAGTGGTTCATCGCTCCAATTGCGGACCAGCTGCGGTCGGCCAAACTGCTGGTGATCTCTCCGTCTGGCAACCTGCGCAAAATCCCCTTTCAGGCGCTTTACGATGGTAACCATTTTTTGATTGAGGCTTATCCCATCGTGACCTTAGGGCTAGGGTCGGGACCGGCCGGATCCCTCCCAAAGAAGTTAGATATTTTTGCCGTCGCCGATCCGGACGGGACCTTGCCGGGTACTGAAGATCAGGTGCTGAAGCTAAAGGAAATGTTTCCGGATGCACAGGTTCTTCGTCAACAGGATGCGACCAAAGCTTCACTGGAGTGGGACGAAACGGAAAAAAAATATAACGTCCTGGTTTTTGCCACCCATTGCGCGATTGATGATGATAAGCCTACGGCATCTTTCATCCAGCTGGCCGGCAAAGGAGAGGACAAAAAGCTAACCTACGACGAAATTGGGGGGTTTGGATCAGTCTGGGAACCGGGTCCCTATCCCTCTAACAGCGAGTGGAGAGGGGTTCGCCTGGCCGTACTCAGCGCCTGCAGCACTGCGGTGGATTTAACGACGGAAGACTGGGCGGTGCAGGGATTTGCTGCCCAATTTGAATTAATCGGGATATCCTGGGTGGCTGCCAGTCTCTGGCCTGTCGAAGACCACTCTACCACCGAGCTCATGAACGACTTTTTTCAAAACCTGCAAAACGGCAAGTCCATGGCAAATTCTTTGCAGGCAGCACAAGTTTCGCTGATTCATTCGAGCAATTATTCAGATCCCTTTTACTGGTCACCGTTTATCCTGATTGGCGGCTGGCGCTAAGCACTTAAAAACGAAAGAGGAAGCCAAACGCCTGGTTGAACGAGGGCAGCTACATCACCAATCAAGAATTGCTCCATCAATGGCTCGGATGGTTGTCGAATGCATGACTTCAGGTTGAAACGGATGTTGCCTGGCCTTTGCTTCGTTTACTTCGATGCCGAGTCCAGCCTGGGTCGTTGGCAACCAATAACCTGATTCTGTCTGCAACGAGCTGTTGACCACCTCCCAACGCCACGGCACGTCGGTGAGCATGTCTTCCTGAATCAGGAAGTTGGGCGTGGACAAAGCAAAGTGCAAGGCCACGGCATTTGCTATTGGCCCCAGAGGGTTATGCGGCGCCACCCCCATTTGATACGTCTCGGCTGCAGCGGCTATTTTCTTGGCTTCCGACAGACCGCCGCAATGGCAGATGTCCGGCTGAATGACGTGGCAGGCTCGCTGTTCGAAAACCGGCCGGAATTGGCTGCGACCGATCAGTCGTTCACCGGTGGCAATTGGAACTCGTACCGCTCGACTGACCTCCACCAGGGCCTCGACGTTTTCCGGGGGAACAGGTTCTTCACAAAAATAGGGACGGAATTCTTCCACCGCGTGGATGTACTGGATCGCCATGGCGGGATAGGTACGCCCATGAAAATCGATCATGATATCGATCGACTCCCCGATTGCAGCACGCAACTTTTGCATCAATAACGCAAACCGCCGGATTTTCGGGATTCCCTCCAGCGGTTCCGAGTAAGGCACAAAAACTACTTTGATCGCCGTATAGCCCTGGGCAACTACGCTTTGGGCCAGGTCGATCAGCGGCTCGACGGCAAACGTTTCATAGACCGCACGCATATCGCCCCCGCCCAGGTGGGTGTACATTCGCACCCGCTCGCGGACCAGGCCCCCAAGCAGCTCAAAGACGGGCACTCCCAAAACTTTCCCCTTGATATCCCAGAGCGCTTGGTCAACGGCGGACAACGCGCTCATCCCGATGACCCCCAGCCGCCAGAATGATTGTCTATATACCTTTTGATAAATGTGTTCGATCCGGCGAGGATCCTCCCCAACTATCATCGGAGCGATATCTTCGATCGCCCCGACCACCGATCGCGTCTTCCATTCCAACGATCCTTCGCCCCACCCGAAAAGCCCGGCCTGGTCCGTCTCTACCTTACAGAAAACCCAATTACGCATCTCTGCGTTGACCACCAGCGTCTTGATTCCGGTTATCTTCATAGACTGTCGTAAGCGAAGCGTCCTCGCTTTGCTGGACGCTTAAGAAGCCAAGCGAGGACGCTTTACCTACATCAAACCATCATTGTAATTTGAGGTGTCCTGCCAATGCGTAGGCAAGTTCCCGGTGGACTTGTTCGGGCCATTCACCCAATTGGGGTCCCAGCCGGTCGCACAATTCCCCGAGGTTGTCGGTCCCGGCCGATCGCACCAGGATTTCCGCACGTTCAACGAACTCGCGAGTCTCTCGACAGAACTCGGCGATTTCCGATCCCTTCTTTAGGGGCCAGTGACAGCTGACGTAAAGGTCGATATCCAGATGTTCAATGAACTGGCTGGTAAGAAGATAAGTCTCCGGATAGAGGTAGGTCGGACATAAGGTGGGCTGACCTTCGAGGCTTCGATAGAGAGCACCTTGAATTGCGTCTCCGCCCAACAAAGTACGGTGTTTGTGATCAAGAATCCCAAGGTGGCCTTTGCTATGGCCGGGAAGGGAAAGGATTTCCAGATCCCAATCCGGGCCCAAGCGAAGGCGCTCTCCTCCGCGAAACGTAAGTTCGACCGGTTGAGCTTCGCCGAGATCCTTCAAAATACCGCTTTTAACATCTTCAGGATAAAACACGCCATGCGGTCTGTAGGCATCGTACCTCGTAGCGAAAAGTGTTTCCGGATGGTCAATCTGAGATCGGTCCGCATCGCCACAGCAAAGGGTGGCTCTTGGAGACCAACGCTTCATTCCCGCGTTTCCACCCACATGATCTGAATCGGGATGAGTGTTTACGATGTAGCGTAACTGCTCGGGCCGAAATTGCAGCCGCTCGAGCGCCGGCAGAATAAGGTCGTTGACGTGGTATGAGCAGCCGGTATCGAGCAGGAGGCTGGCCCACTCGCCGACCAGCAACGGCAGATAGATCGGTCGCTTTCCGACGGCGCCATCCAGGAGATAGACGGAATCGAAGAGTTGAATCATTTCGGCCCTTCCGAAGGCTCCGAGATCCCTCTAAATACAGTGTTAAGCGACAATGTTTGCATTCCACGACGTTATGCTTGACGTTAAGAAAAATGGCAAGCCTTAACAAGATCCGCGCGGGCGATCGCTCAATTGTTAGCCGCTTAACTAAGATTGCGCTAGTAGCACAAGCTCCCTATCTTAATCTAAAAGATCGCGGACCTTTTTCGCCAATGCGTGGATGGTGAAGGGTTTTTGCAGGAACGCAACTTCGGCGTTAAATACACCGTGACGTACCACGATATCGTCTGTATGGCCACTCTGAAAGAGTACCTTTATACCCGGGTCGCGGCCCCCAATCGCTTCGACCAACTCCCGACCGCTCAGTCCCGGCATAACCACATCGGTTAAGAGCAGATCGATCTTCGCTCGGGTACTACTTACCAGATTTAATGCCTCCTCCGCATCGGAGGCTTGTACCACCTGGTAACCCAGGGATTCTAAAAGCAAAGCCGTAACTTCACGAACGGAAGCCTCGTCTTCGACTAACAGGATAGTTTCATTGCCTTTAACCGGCTTAGAGGATGGCTTGAGCGCCAATCCTTCCGAGGACCCTGCGAATGCGGGTAAGTAGATGGTGAATGTGGTGCCGACCTCCGGTCGGCTTTCCACGGTCAGGTGCCCCCCGCATTGCTTGACGATACCGTCCACGACCGAAAGGCCAAGTCCCGTGCTGTCTTTTTTCGTGCTAAAGAAAGGCTCAAAGATTTGCCCCTGTATTCCCGGCGTCATGCCGCACCCGGTGTCTGTGACAGCCAAGCGCACGTAACCCCCCGGCCGCCGTTCCAGGCGGATACTTGGGAAAGCGGCTTCGAACTCTACATTGCGTGCTTCGATCAATATCTCACCGCCCTGGGGCATGGCGTCGCGGGAGTTCAGAGCTAGGTTCATTAAAATCTGATTGATTTGCCCGGGGTCGACCTTCACTCGGCGCAGACCAGGCGATACAATCATTGTCAAGCGCACGTCCTCACCGATAAGTCGACGCAAAAGACTCTGTGATTCGGTCATCACCGACCCCAAGTCCAAAACCCTGGGCTCAACCACTTGTCTGCGTCCGAAAGCCAGCAATTGCGTGGTCAAAGCGGCGGCTCGCTCAGCGGCCTGGTTGATCTCAGCAACCGATGCTCGCAGTCGTTCTGGCGACGGGGAAGATGATGCAAGTAGCTCGCTGTGACCGAAGATGATCGAAAGCAGGTTGTTAAAGTCGTGAGCCACCCCGCCTGCCAACCTCCCTATGGCCTCCATCTTTTGCGACTGCTGCAGCTGCGTCTCAAGCCGACGCTTTTCGGTAATGTCCTCCGCCACGCCCGCAAGCCGAATCACCAGACCCGCAGCGTCGCGCACAGGAAATGCCCGGTCGCGAATCCATCGCTCGGAAAAATCTGGCCGAACGATGCGGTATTCGAGCTCATAGGGAACGCCCGCCTGCGCCTGGAGGGTAGCAAGAACCTGCGGGCGATCGTCCGGATGGATGGCGTCAAGAAAAGATTGAGGTTGTTCCATCAGGCTTGTACAGGTGCGGCCCCAAATCGTTTCGTAAGCGGGACTAATGTATAGCACCTCTTTTTTGGCCAAATCGGTCATCCAGAAGACTTCGCTGATGTTTTCCGCCAACTGGCGGAAACGCTCTTCGCTTTCGCGCAAATTCATCTCTGCCCATTTGCTCTGGATACCCAACGCCAGTGAGTCAGCAATGGCCGCTAGCGTCCTGATCGTCGCTTCAGGCAATTCCTTGCGGGTAAAGACTGCCATAACACCCACCAACCGCTCTTCGACGATTAACGGGTAGCCCGCAAATGCCGCGACGCCTTCGCGCCGCGCCCAATCATGTTCTCGCCTGCTCAGCTCACTTTCGATCGCATGGGTTCGATAAGGCCTAAGTACTGTCGCGATGTGCCCAACGATTGCCAGGCCAGGCTCAACTCCTTGCGGGAGCATCTCTGGAGCGGCGCTAGCTCGCAGCTCCAAAGCAGTGCGGTTGCGCTCCTTCACGCTCCAGATGCGCGCCAAAGCAGCGTCGAGCTGCTTCACCATCGACTCAGCGCATGATTGAAGCATCTCACCTAAGCCACAGCGGCGCGTCAAGGCCACGCCTACCGCGCCTGCTAACTCCGCTAGCCGGCTCTTCTCGTTAAGTTCAAAATTCTTATTCGCCAGCTCGTCGACTAAAGGCTGGCTGTATTCATGTAACACATCCAATTCCGCATGGGCCGCGTTGCGCCGGGGCGGCCCGGTCCGGGCGCGGGCTCTGTCAACCGTCGTGCGTAGGGTGCCTAAAATAGTGCCTCCGGAGGATGGCTTGCGCAGGTAGGCATCCGCCCCCAGATCAAGCGCCAGCTTCTCGTCCTTTCGGGAGCAATAAATCGCGGTGTAACAGATAAAAGGTATTTTGTCCCAGCGGTTATCCCGGCGGATCTCCCGGCAAAGCCTGAAACCGTCCAAATTGGGCATAAGCAGGTCGGAGATTATGGCGTCCACCGGACCGTCCTTCAAAACCTCAAGAGCTTGGTGGCCATCTCCGGCGACAAGAACCGCATGACCTTCGGCTTCCAGGACTGCGCGCAGAAGCTTGCAGCTGGAGGCGTTGTCGTCCGCGATCAGAATTTTAATAGGAACCATAATCAATATATATAACACTCTTCCAATAGCTCACGAGGTGCAACCACCTTAAACTCAAAATTCCGAAATAGCGCCGGAACCGTGACTTGGGGAGGAAAAGACGCTTGGTTACTGAAAGTGGTAATTCCACAAATCGTTGATCGTCAACATCTTACGTCACAAACTGATGAGACGGGGCACTAGTTCCTGGAGATTCAGCCAGCGTACTTGCGACTTGGCAAGCGCCACGGCGAAGGCTAACCTGATCGTATCAGTGCATGGATTGACATTCTCTGGATCACTGCGGGCCTGGGATGCCAAGGGTGAGTCTCATTGGCGCCCAAGTTAAGGTATAACAGAAAAGATTGCGGGAAGTGATAGATTCGGAAATTCCTCCTGAAGACGCTATTGCCGCGCTCGTCGCGTTGGCCAACTCGTTCCTGCCCAGGTCAAACCTTTCAAGACTCTCTGCTCCTCCGACGGGCGCAGAAACAAAGGCGAGCAGCGCCCTCACTCAAGAGCATTACCGACTCCTGATTGATCAACTTCCGGTGGCCACTTTCATGGCGTGGTTTAAAAACGGGCGCTGCGAGCTTTACGTAAGCTCCTACATTGAGACGCTGCTAGGATACACAGCGGCCGAATGGTCCGAAAATCCGATACTCTGGTATCAACGGCTGCACCCCGATGACCGGCAACGGTGGAACGAGGAATTCGCATGGACGGTCGCATCTGCGCAGCCATTCCGGGGCGACTACCGATTCCTCGCCAGGGACGGCCGCCTTGTTTGGATTCACGGCGAAGTAAAGGTAATCTATGACGAAACGGGCCTGCCTTTTATGCACGGCATAGGCTATGACATTACCGAACTAAAACTCATCGAAGATGGCTTGCGTGAGTCGCGCGAAGAAGCGCAGCGTGCCAGCCGCGCTAAGAGCGAATTCCTTACCCGTGCCAGTCATGAGTTGAGGACACCCCTCAACATTATCATGGGCTTCGCCGAATTCTTGCTTGAGGTCCAGTTGGATCCTCTTGACCCCAAACGCGAGGAGTACCTCCAGGAGATCTATAGTAGCGGCAAACAGCTGCTCGGATTGATCGATGACCTCCTTGATCTGGCACAAGTCGAGGCAGGTAAGATGGATTTGAGGCTCGACAAATTCTTCGTTGGGGTGGCCGTAGAGAACGTCTGTGCCGGAGCCAAGACTGTTGCTCTCAAGCGCAAAATCAACATCGACGTCGCTGTTTCGCCAGAGATCGGGGAAGTTACTCTCGACCAGCAAAAGTTTAAGCAGATCCTCTACAACCTGCTATCCAACGCCATTAAATTTACCGAGGCGGGGGGCCTGGTGACAATCCGCGTTCTGCCCCAAGACGCCCAGCACTTTAAGTTGGTGGTCAAGGACAATGGCATCGGGATCAAATCAGAGGACATGCCACGGCTCTTCCAGTATTTTGAACAGCTGGACTGCGGCCCCTCACGGCGTTACGAGGGTTCTGGCTTAGGTTTGGCTCTCACGAAAGGGTTGGCCGAACTCCAGGGCGGAACCATCTCGATCGACAGCCATCACGGGGTCGGCACAACGGTTTCGGTTGTGCTTCCCAAACAGATTCCGGATTGATGGTATCAGCCAAAGATCGAGGGGCCGCAATCGAGCAGCGCTGGGTCGAGTTCCCGCTCCATCGCATCGAACATCTGGTCAACGAAATCGGTCAACGCATCGGAGGCGGCCATCGCCGCATTGATACGGCGACTGCTAATCGCATCGAGCACAGCAAGGTGGCAGTCGATGGTCGGTTCAAAGTCAGCGCCGCTCTGGACCTGGGTGTGGTAAATCCAACCGATCCGTCGAAAAATGGTGTGCAACGGCCGAAGCGTGTGCTCGAGAAATGTCTCTCCGGCAGCGTTCAGGATGATCTGGTCTATCCGCTGGTCGAAAAGATTGAAGTCGGAGATAGTCATTTTTTCGCGCTGATCCCGCAGAGCACGAGTGAGATGGATGATCTGATTGCGGTGAGAGGGCCCGGCGTGCTCAGCCGCGAGTCGAACCACGAAACGCTCTATGTCGCGCCTCAGCTGCAACAGGACGCGCTCTCGGGTAAGATCGATTGGCGCGATCTGGAGTCCATGTCGCGGGCGAACAACGATCAGCGTATCGGCCGCCAGCCGGCTGACTGCCTGATGCACTGGTGTTCGCCCGAACCCGGTCATTTCTTGCAAATCCTGCAGGGCGAGAAAGCTTCCGGGCTTGAGTTCGCACCTGACGATCAGATCTTCGATTCGCTCGCAGGCGAGATCGAAAAGGTTCACTCGATTACGCCGGAGCGATGGCGGCGAGGCGTTCTCTGCAACACGGCGGCTCTGTTGCGACTGTTTCCGGCGCGCTTTGGGCGGCTTTCCTTTGTTCGACGTTCTGGCATGCTCAACTTCAACTCTCGTTGCCAGGCTGGGTTTGCCACTTTAATTAAACAGGTTGGATGGCATTTTTAGAGGGAGCTCCTACGAACATGGAGGTCTGAACGTTTAAAAACGGCAGGCTGGAGATCGAGGCACAGACCGACTCCTTCCATGGGATAGACAAACCCGCCCTCGATCTGCGGAACGGCTGTGACAAGTTCCCGATACCAGCCGGTGTAGAAAGCGCGGACCGACTCTTGGATCAGAGTATTGGGTTGGCTGAACGATGCGTGGACCCCAGCGGCGAATCCGACCGGACCGGTGCAATCATGAGGCGCGAATGGCCGATGCCACGTTTCTGCCAAGGCCGCGATCTTGCGACCTTCGGTCAGCCCTCCGGTCCAGCATAGATCCACCATGGCGACATGAATGGCGTCGCGCTCGAAAAACTCCTTATACGCCCATCGAGAGCCGAGCGTTTCGCTGGCGTAGACCCAGACGTCCGTCGAGCTGGCGTATTCGGCCAGTGATTGGGGTGAGTTCATCCGGATCGGGTCCTCGAACCAGGCAGGGGTGTAGGGCGCCAGTGCTTTGGCGATCTTTTTGGCCGTGGGCAGATTCCACAGACTGTGAAATTCGACCATGATTTCCATACGATCGCCCACCGCGTGGCGAATCTTTTCGAAAGGCGCGATTCCTGCCTTCATCTGTTCGGCGGTGATATGCAGGCCGCCGGTTTCTTGCGCTGCCGGATCAAATGGCCAGATTTTCATGGCCGTAATTCCTTCCTCGAGGAGGTTCTCAGCTAATACGTCCGCCCGGTTCATAAAGGCAAAGAGGTCTTCATACGGGCCTTCCTGCTCAGAATAATTCCAGGTGTCGACCGGACGGATGTTTCTCCCGCGAACGTAACGATATCCAGCGCAAGTGTTGTAGACCCGCACCTTGTCGTGGCAGAGCCCGCCGAGCAGTTGATGAACTGGCTGGCTGGCGACTTTCCCGAACAAGTCCCACAGGGCGAGATCGATAGCGGAGGCGGCACGATATTCCACCCCGGTCGAGGACTGGGCTACCGGCAGATTTACCAACTCCCTATTAAGGCGCTCGATCTGCAACGGATCGTGCTCGAGGAGGCGTTCTGCCAGCGTTTCATGAATATGGGCCTCCACCGCTGCGGCGCCATAGAAGGTCTCACCGAGACCAATGATCCCGGCGTCGGTGCAGACTCTTACCCACAAGAGGTTGTAGAACTGGTCGAGCCTTATCGTTTCCAGGGAGGTGATCTTCATAAGGGGGACTGGGGCCGCTCACGATTTTATCCATGTTTTTGCTTGCGGCGCAAAAAAATATATCACGATATATCACCTAGATTTTTCGGCCGCTCCCCTCAAAGCGATTCGATCATGAGCTCCCCAGACCGCTTCTCCCACGCGCTCCGATTCCTCCACCATCTAGGGGCCGTCTGGATTGCTGTGATCCTGCTTTACGTCGTCTCGGGACTGATTTCTCCAGGTATGTTTCAGGTCAGTCAGGCCCTGAACATCTTGCAGATCGCCGCCTTTCTCGGGATTGTGGCCATCGGACAGACTCTGGCTCTGTTGGTCGGCGGTATCGATCTCTCCGTGGCCGGAGTTGTCACCATGTCCAACATCGTTGTCACCAGCCTCATGGTAGGCCGGTCTGAAACCATGGTACCGGCCCTCTTAATTTCTCTTCTCCTGGCCGCGGCTGTTGGATTTATCAATGGATCACTAATCACCCTGGCCCGCGTGACGCCGCTGGTGGCTACCTTAGGAACGAATTCGATCCTTTTCGGCGCCGCCTTAGTGTACACCGGCGGTGCGCCCCATGGGTCGATCTCGCCGGGGTTCGCGGTCTTTGGGCAGGGGCATCTCCTGGGCTTGCCGGTCAGCACGATCTGCTGGCTGACCATCGGCGTGGCGATGGCTTGGGTGACACGCCAGACCACCTTCGGGCGCAGACTTTATGCGGTCGGAGCGAATCCGGCCGCCGCCCGACTGATGGGGATTCCCGTTTCTGCTATATTAATTTCTACCTACGTTCTGAGTAGTGTGATGGCCTGCCTGGGAGGACTCTTGCTTACTTCCTACATCGGTTCGCCTAGTCTCGGAATCGGGGATCAATTCCTGCTGACATCGGTCGCTGCCGTAGTGGTTGGCGGAACCGCCTTAAGCGGCGGGTTGGGCAGCGTCCTCGGAACAATCGGAGGCGCCATCTTTATTACCGAACTTAATAGTTTTACTAACATCGTGCGCGTCTCGACAGGCACCCAATTTGTCCTTCAAGGCGCAGTCATAGCTTTGAGCGTCTTGATATACCACCTGGTCGGCAGCAAAAGAATCAGCAGTTAACAAACCCCAACAAACAGAGATCGAATTATGGCAATCAAAAAAAATGTCTATGTGGTGACCCGGCGGCAGGCTATCCGCCTGAGCGCGGGCGCGCTTGGATTTGCGGCGTTCTCCCGAGTCTTCCCGGCGTACGGAGCGGATGCGATCAGCAGTGCCAAAATCACCGCAGCCGGTGAAACAGTGAGCGGTAGCAAATACAAGAAAAAGGGTCCGTATCGAATTGGTTTCAGCAACGGGTTTTCCGGCAACACTTGGCGAACGGAAATGTTGCATTCGATGAAACAGGAAGCCTCCCAGCACCAGGATCTGGCTGATTTAATTATTGTCGACGGGCAGGGCGATATTTCCAAACAGGTCAACGACGTCGAGAATCTCATCTCCCAGAATGTTGACGCGATCCTATGTATTGCGAACTCCAGTTCGGCGGTGGCGCCCGTGCTACGCGATGTCACCAAGCAGGGGGTCGTGACCATCCCGTTTAACCTGCCCGTGGAAGGCGAAGCTTGGACGGCCTATATCGGCACCGATCCAGAGAAAAAAGGGTTCACTCTCGGAAAATGGCTGCGACAGGCATCGGGTGACTCCGGGAAGATCGTGGCCTTAGGTGGACTACCAGGTAACTCCTATACGGCCAGCGCATGGGCCGGCGCGCAGAAGGCGTTCGAGGGTGGCCAAATCCAGGTCCTGGCCTTTCGGGACGCCTACTGGGAGGAAGATCGAGCCAAAGTTGTCATGGCGGACCTGATCGCCGCCTATCCGCAAATCGACGGCGTTTGGTGTGACGGTTCTCAGGACGCCGCCGGCGCGATGAAGGCCTTGCTGGCGGCTAAAAGGCCTTTAGTACCGGTGACCGGAGACGATTACAATGGGCTGTTGAAGCTTTATCAGGAACAGAGCGGCAACTATCCGAAATTCAAAATTGGACTCTTGTCCGAACCAACTTGGGAAGGTGTCGTCGCGCTACGGACAACCCTCAAGTTGCTGAACGGCGAGGATGTTCCCAAACGCCAGATCATTGAGCCCCGACTTATTACTTCGGAAAATTATAAGGACTATATCCGCCCGGGCTTGCCTGATGGAGTCTTTGTCGATACGGATTTGTCAGATGACGAGCTGAAAACGTTGTTCAAATCGTGAGCGACGAGCCACGGCACCCGCTCCTTGAGACCCCGGGACCCGTCTTGGCGGTCACCAGGGTGGACAAATCGTTTCCTGGCGTGCGCGCCCTGGTAAAAGTATCTTTTGAATGCCGCGCGGGCGAGATCCACGGGCTCGTAGGGGAAAATGGTGCCGGTAAATCGACGCTGATGCGGATTTTGGCCGGGGTCCTTCGCCCGGACTCCGGAAGTATCCAGATCAGTGGCAAGGGGGTGACACTCAACTCGCCACGGCATGCGCATGACCTGGGTATTGCGATGGTTTACCAGGACACGCGATTAGTCGATGAGCTTGACGTTGCCCAGAATATCTGGCTGGAGCGAGAGCCGGGCTGGTCCTTTTTCGTCGACCGCAGCGAGATGGAACGCCGTTCGGCGGCGATTCTCCTGCGGCTTGGAATTCAGATCGATTTACGAAGAAGGGTGGGAGAGCTGAGTGTCGGGGAGCGGCAAATTGTCGAGATCGCGCGCGGGCTGACGGCCGACCCGGCCGCGTTAATCCTCGATGAACCAACTTCTTCGCTTGATCCCGCAGAGTCGAAACAGCTCGGCAAGATTTTGGCCGGGCTGCGATCGGCTGGAACGGGAATCGTGTTTATCTCCCATCGTCTTCCAGAGGTGCTGGAGTTCGCCGACCGGATTACGGTGATGAAGGACGGCGAAATAGTTTCCACCCTTGAAAACAAAGGACTGACGGTAGACACCCTCGTCAGCCTGATGGTTGGCCGCACATTGTCGCTGGCGTTTCCGTCCAAGACAGCAAAGCCGGGAGCAGCCCGCCTGGAAGTGGAGGATCTCTCGAGCCTGGGCCACTTTCAGAATGTCTCCTTTTCACTTGCTGCCGGCGAGATTGTGGGCCTTGGTGGAATACAGGGCAACGGACAGCGGCAAATCGCGCGCGCTCTCTACGGGCTTCTGCCAGCCACCGGGCGAGTCCGCCTGAATGGATCCAGGATATCTCTTCGTTCTCCGGGGCACGCCATCCACTCCGGGGTAGTCTATGTGCCGGCCGACCGTCGAGGGGAAGGCTTATTTGTTGCCCACTCGATTCGCGAGAATATTGCCGTTCCGCATCTCTCCGCCTGGAGCAACTTCGGGATGATGTCTAATCGACAGGAGGCGGGGGCGGTTCGGGAGACGATTGACCGCCTGAAGATACGCACTCCTTCTGCGGAACAGCCAGTGGGATTGCTGAGCGGCGGGAATCAGCAGAAAGTAGTATTCGGGCGATGGCTTCTGGCAAAACCAATACTTTACCTGTTTGAAGAACCAACCGTGGGTGTGGACGTCGGAACCAAGCTGGAGCTCTATCGAGTGATCCGACGACTGGCGGACGAAGGCGCCGCAGTTCTGGTATTGAGCTCGGATCTGATTGAGTTGATCGGGCTGTGTGATCGCATCTTAGTGGTGGCGCATGGCAGGATTGTGGACTCAGTGCCCGCTGCCGAAGCGACGGAAGAACGAATTATCGGAAGCGCGGTCCGGAATAAACGGGAGAATGCCCTCACTCGGGACTTCTCTGGGAAGGAGGCGGGCCAAAATGCCCGTCGGGTAAGCATCAGAGAAGTCCTTCTCCGGCGGTATGCCGGCGCAGGTTTGTTGTCGCTCCTCATTCTGTCGCTCGGCGTCTACACCACTTTGCGTTCTCCTTATTTCCTGACCGAACGCAATCTGGGGAATCTCGTGATTCAGATCGCTCCCCTGGCTCTCGTCTCGGTCGGCCAGATGGCGGCAATTTTGATTGGCGGCATTGATCTTTCTGTCGGGCCTTCTATGAGTCTAACTACCGCGCTGGCTTCGTATGTCATCGTCGGTAGCGCACCGGCTAACATTGTGGGGGGCATCGCTCTCTGTCTGTTTTCCGGCATTCTGATCGGCGCCTTAAACGGGTTAACCATCCTCTACTTGCGCATCCCGGATTTGATTACGACACTTTCAACGTTTTCTGTCGTCTCGGGTCTCGCTCTAATCGTTCGACCAAGTCCGGGCGGCAATGTCAGCGAGGTTTTTTCAGACACGGTCACGACGCGAATCGGTTGGTTCCCGATCATCGGATTGGCCTTGATTCTTCTAGCCATCGCGGGAGAAAGCTTACAGCTGCGCGGTCGAGTTGGGACCCAATGGTATGCGATCGGATCGAACCCGGAAGCGGCTTTTGTGGCCGGGATTCCAGTCCGCCGGGTGCGGCTTTGCGCCTATTTATTTTCCGGTCTGATGGCCGTGTTGGCGGGGTTAGTAATTGCCGCTCGGATCGGGAGTGGAGATCCTCAGGCCGGAAGCCAGTTTACTTTAGCATCGGTTACCGCCGTGGTTGTCGGAGGGACCAGCATCTTTGGCGGGCGCGGTACGGTCATAGGCACCTTGCTTGGGGCAATCTTGCTGGTTCTGATGCAGAATTCACTGAACCAATTGCATGTGAGCGCCTATTATCAGTACGTCTGGACCGGGGCGCTGATGCTCTTGGCGGTGGCGTCCTATTCTATGCACGAATATGCAAATCTGGGGGCTAAGTTTAACGCCGGGCTGCAGAAACGGGCAAGGTTATAGTTCCCCCACCGCTCGGCGCCTCGACAATTCTTTGGTCGCCGATTCACGGTGACTCGCGAAAAACGAGTCATCTCTCCTGGAAAGCTCGCGAATTGCGAGTGTCAGAAGCTGGAGGAAAGAGGAGTTCTATGTCTAAGGCCTTGAAAATGAAGCGATTCCACTATCTGTACCTTTTGGCACGAGTCTCGCTAAGGCAATAAGCGTTGCATCTCATTGTCCAAATGGTGGCGTCGGAAGAAACCTGGGCGGTTCGAGGGCTTCTGGGCAAAGAAACGGAGTGATGAAAAGGAAAATCCTTCTTTGGCTCTGCCCGATCCTCATCCTTTTCCTTGGGGTAGGTCTGTACGCAGTCCTGTTGTTCAATCGGCTCGGCGGTTCGATCAATGTGATTCTGCGGGAGAACTATGACAGCGTGCTGGCCGGCCAGCAGATGAAAGAAACCGCTGAGCGGATGGATTCCGGGCTCTCATTTGCCCTGGCCGGTGAAGAGAAGAGGGGGCGCGACCTTTTCGAGCAAAATTTTCCCCTTTTTCAAAAGAGTCTTAAGAAGGAGTTGGGCAATATCACCCTCCCTGGGGAAGGGGAGGTCGCCGATAAGATCAAGGAGGCCGAAGATCGTTACCAGGCGTTAGCTCGAACCTTTTGGGGCACGTCCGACCCGGACACCCGGCGGGAAATGTATTTCTCCCAGCTTTTGCCGCTGTTCACGGAGATCAAAAACAACGCTCAGGAAGTCATTCGCCTCAACCAGGATAACATGGTGGAGGCGGATCACCGTGCCAAATCCCTGAGCGCCGATTCCACGCGGGCCATGGTGGTCCTGCTGGCCTTTGGCGTGGCTTTGGCCATCTCGCTTGGATACGGATTGCAGCGAGCCATTCTCGGTCCGATCCAGACCTTGACCAGGGTTTCTAAAGAATTGGGTCAAGGCAAGCTGGATCAGGTTGTTCCAGTGGCGTCGAACGACGAGCTCGGCCAACTCGCGGACGCATTCAATAAACTGGCGGCACGTTTGCGAGTTTATCGGCAGGCCACCACCGATCAAATCTTGCAGGCCCGCCACATGACCGAGATTACTTTCTCCGCCTTCCCGGACTCAATTCTTGCCTTCTCGCTGGATGGAAAGATCAATTTTACCAATCCTGCAGCCGTAAAGCTTCTCCAGAAACTGAACGGAAACCATGAACTCCCGCTGGCGATCCAGGAGGAAGTCGGAAAGGTATTAAAGGGAGCCCCGGACAGTGTGCCGACAAGTTTTGAAAAGGCGATCCCGGTCCGGATTGATGAGCACGAGGCTTTTCTGCTGCCGAGGGTCATCGGAATGCGCGACGAGCCTGGCAACCTGTTCGGGGCTGCCCTGGTTCTGCAGGATGTCACCCGATTCCGTCTCCTGGACGAGGTGAAGACGAACCTGGTTTCGACCGTCAGCCACGAACTGAAAACCCCGCTGACCAGTATTCGCATGGGTCTTCACCTGTTGCTGGAGGAAAGAATAGGCCCGCTCAACCCCAAGCAGCTCGAGTTGTTAGTGGCGGCGCGCGAGGACTCCGAACGTCTGCTGCGGATGATCAATGATCTCCTGGACCTGGCGCACCTCGAATCGGGCCAGACGCGACAGCAATTCGAGGTTATCTCACCGCGGACGCTCATTGAGGAGGCATTGCCAAACCTGCGCTCATTGACTGAGGCGCACGATTCACGTTTGGTGGCGGATGTCGCGCCGGACCTCCCTGACGTTACGGTTGATCCCCGCCAGATTAATCACGTCTTTTCCAATTTTGTCTCGAACGCGGCCAGATTCTCCAAGCCGGGGGAGGAGGTCCTGTTGTCAGCCAAAAAAGTGGGCAAAGCAGTTCGCTTTTCGGTCTCAGATCACGGACCGGGGATTTCTATCGATTTTCAACCACGCGTTTTCGAACGGTTTTTCCGAATTCCCGGGACTGAAGATTCGAATGGCGTCGGCCTTGGCTTGGCGATTGCCAAGCAGATCGTCGTTTCACACGGCGGAAGTATCGGGCTTCATAGCGCGCCGGGTGCCGGGAGCGAATTTTACTTCGATCTGCCATCAGGCGGAAAGAGCAACGAAGGAACAATCAGGTGAGTGCGAACATTCTCATCGTCGACGACGAGACGAACGTGCGGTTGAACTATCGGATTACCCTTGAAACAGAGGGCTACGAAATCTTCGAAGCGACCTCGGGTGAAAAAGCGTTGGAGGCGCTGGCCGAGCGCTCGTTTCACCTTGCGATCCTTGATATGCGGCTTCCGGCAATGGACGGTCTGCAACTGCTGGGCAAGATGCGGGAAGTAGGAATCACGGTCCCTGCGATGATCGTTACGGCCTACAGCGATGTGCCGCACGCGGTGCAGGCAATGAAGCTCGGGGCGATTGACTTCTTGCAAAAGCCTCTCAGGCCTGGGGACCTCCGCCGCATTGTGGCGGAGATCCTGACCCGTCACACCCCGCAGAAAGAGCACACGGCTGAAAGCTACAACTCCCACATCGTCGCGGCGAAACGTTTTCTGAATTTGCGCTCGTTCGCGAAGGCCAGAATGCATCTCATCAAGGCGTCGGAGTTAAACAACAAATCCGTCGAAGCCTTTAACCTGGCTGGGGTGCTCGCGGAGATGCTCGACGACATCGACAAAGCAAGAAAGTACTACGGCCAGGCGATCAGAATAGACAAGAACTATGAGCCGGCCCAACAGAACATGCGCCGGCTCTTTGAACTACAACATTTCGGATCTACCTCGGAGCCCCTCAATTTGGGAGAAACGTAACGGTTAAAACCTTATGACTGACATCATTTATATCGGAGTAAGCATACTTTCGGCTGGGATCCTCATTTTATTTACCTGGTCCTGCAGCAGAATCTAAACACACACGAACTATGGCAACCCTAATCGTCGGTATCATATCCGTTGGTCTCATCATCTATCTCCTTTTTAGTATCCTGCGACCGGAAATGTTTTAACTCAGGTTTTGGGTACGTATCCACCACTAAATATTATGAACACATCAGGCTGGCTTCAGCTGGCACTCTATATTGTCGTGCTCCTTTTGATCACCAAGCCCCTCGGTATTTATCTATTTCGGGTGCTGGATGCCAACGGGAAAACATTCCTCGATCCGGTGGTTAAGCCGGTTGAACTGTTAACTTACCGGATTTTCGGGGTGGATCCCGAAAAAGAGCAAGGGTGGATTCTATACACTATGGCGATGCTCATTTTCGAGTTAGTTACCGTGCTTTTTACCTATCTGGTTCTGCGTTTCCAGAACTTCCTGCCGCTCAATCCCCAAGGTATGGCCGGAGTAACTGACCACCTTGCTTTCAACACCGCCTGGAGTTTCGCCACTAACACCAACTGGCAAAGCTATGGCGGCGAATCGACCATGAGTTACCTGTCGCAGATGCTGGCCCTGGCCTCGCACAACTTTTTCTCGGCGGCCATCGGTATCGCGATCGCCGCGGCAGTGGTCCGCGGGATTGTGCGCCACTCCACAAAAACGCTAGGCAACTTTTGGGTGGACCTGGTGCGAATAAATTACTATTTGCTGCTTCCGATTAGCATTGTTTACGCAGTCTTCCTGGTAGCCCAGGGTGTTCCGCAGAATTTTAAGCCGTACGACACGGCAAAGGTCGTGGAGGTACAAACGGTCCAGGTGCCCAAAAAAGACGACGCCGGCAACCCGGTCAAAGATGCGAAAGGGAACGCGGTCATGGTCGACCAAAAGGTAGATTCCCAGAGCATCGTGGAGGGACCAATTGCATCGCAAATGGCAATCAAGATGCTTGGCACCAACGGCGGTGGGTATACCAACGCGAACGCAGCGCACCCCTTTGAAAACCCGACCCCGCTCTCCAATTTTATTCAGATGCTCTCAATCTTTGCGATTCCAAGCGCATTAACTTACTATCTTGGAAGGATGGTCAAGAACCAGGGCCATGGATGGTCCGTATGGGCAGCGATGGCAATTGTATTTGTCGCTGGAGTCCTTGTTTGCTGGGGAGCGGAGGCGGCGGGGAATCCGATCATGAACCATGTCGGGGTCGATCGCGCCGGCGGCAACATGGAAGGGAAGGAAGTCCGGTTCGGCATCTTTAACTCTGCTTTGTTTGCCACCATCACGACCGACGCTTCTTGCGGTGCAGTCAACTCGATGCATGACTCCTTTACTCCGCTCGGTGGGTTCGTACCCCTGTTTAACATCCAAATGGGAGAGATTATCTTTGGCGGGGTGGGCTCCGGATTGTACGGAATGATTCTGTTTATCGTGCTGGCGGTTTTCATCGCCGGGCTGATGGTGGGACGGACGCCGGAGTATCTCGGAAAAAAGATTGAGTCGTATGATGTAAAGGTTGCTTCCATCGCGATCCTGCTGATGGCTTTTTCGATCCTGGGCTTTGCGGGTTGGGCCGCCTTGACGCCGTGGGGCCAGGCCGGAGAGAACAACAGCGGACCCCATGGTCTGAGCGAAATCTTTTATGCCTACAGCTCATGCACCGGGAACAATGGCAGCGCGTTCGCTGGGCTGACGGCAAACCCGACTAACAATGATCCTCATTACGATATCACCTTGGCCTTCGCGACGATCATTGGCCGATTTGGAATGATTATCCCGGTGATGGCCTTGGCCGGTTCTCTGGGGCGAAAGAAACTGATCGCCACCGGCGCCGGGACCTTCCCGGTGACTGGCGGCTTGTTTGTGACTTTGCTGATCGGAACGATCCTGCTGGTCGGTGCCCTGACCTTCCTGCCGGCCTTAACACTGACGCCGATTCTGGAACATTTCCTGATGCTAAACGGAAAACTCTTTTGAACGACCGACTAACAACTGACACTGACCACTAATCACTAATTATGCCTGCTCAAGCTCAATCTATTTTTGATCCGGCGATTATTGTGCCGGCCATCGGGGATTCGTTCAAAAAACTGAACCCGGTCACCCTGGCCAAGAACCCGGTGATGTTCGTGACGGAGGTGGGAGCTCTGATCACCACCGTGCTGCTGGTTACAGGGCACGGCTCTAATTTCGGATTCCAACTGCAGATCGCCCTCTGGCTCTGGTTTACTGTCCTGTTTGCAAACTTTGCCGAAGCGATGGCCGAGGGACGAGGCAAGGCTCAGGCGAAAGCGTTGCGTGCCACCCGAACAGAAACGTTTGGAAATCGCCTGAAGCCGGACGGAACCGTGGAAAAAATCGCCGCGAACTTGTTACGGAAAGGGGACATCGTGGTGGTTTCAGCCGGCGAACTTATTCCTGGGGACGGTGAAGTGATCGAAGGAGCCGCCACTGTCGACGAGTCAGCAATTACGGGTGAGTCTGCGCCAGTGATCCGCGAGTCCGGCGGCGACCGCAGTGCGGTCACCGGCGGGACCAAGGTCTTATCTGACGTGATAAAGATCGAGATCACGTCGAACCCAGGTGAGACGTTCCTGGATCACATGATTGCCCTGGTCGAGGGCGCTTCGCGCCAAAAAACGCCGAACGAGATTGCTCTCACCATTCTCCTCTCGGCCCTGACCTTAATCTTTTTGATCGCCATGATGTCGTTGAAAGCCTTCGGCATCGCCTCATCGGTCGATTTTACGATTCCGGTTCTGGTTGCCTTGTTGGTCTGTCTGATTCCCACCACCATTGGGGGATTACTCAGCGCGATCGGGATTGCGGGTATTGATCGCCTCGTCCAGAAGAATGTTCTCGCCATGAGCGGACGTTCGGTCGAGGCGGCGGGAGATGTAGATGTGCTGTTTCTCGACAAGACAGGCACAATTACGATCGGTAACCGGCAGGCGACCGAATTTCTTCCTGCGCCCGGAGTGACGAAAGAGCAATTGGCGGATGCTGCTCAACTGGCCTCCCTTGCCGACGAGACGCCAGAGGGGCGCTCGATTGTTGTGCTGGCCAAAAACTTCGGTATTCGAGCCCGGGAATTGAGCGAGATGCCTAAAGTGATCTTCGTTCCGTTTACTGCTCAAACGCGGATGAGCGGTGTTGACATGGATGGCACGAGCTACCGGAAAGGGGCTGCGGAGGCGATTCGCAACTACGTGGGCGGCCACATGCCGGAAGCGGTCGAGAAGGATGTCAAGGCGGTTTCCAGTTCTGGCGGCACGCCTCTGGTGGTGGCAACCCGCGAACGAGTGCTCGGCACGATTCAGCTCAAGGACATCGTCAAAGGCGGCTTGGCAGACCGGTTTGAGCGGTTCCGCGCCATGGGAATCCGCACCGTGATGATCACGGGCGACAACCCATTGACGGCTGCCGCGATCGCCCATGAGGCCGGGGTAGACGACTTCCTGGCGGAAGCGAAACCGGAAGACAAACTGGCGCTCTGCCGGAAGGAACAACAAATCGGCCACCTGGTGGCCATGACGGGCGACGGGACAAACGATGCTCCCGCTTTAGCTCAAGCTGATGTCGGCGTGGCGATGAACACCGGCACTCAAGCGGCGAAAGAGGCGGGGAACATGGTCGATCTCGATTCGAATCCGACCAAGCTGATCGAAATTGTTGAGATCGGGAAACAACTGCTGATCACACGCGGAGCGCTGACCACCTTCAGCATCGCAAATGACGTGGCGAAATATTTTGCCATTCTGCCGGCCATGCTGGTCGGCACGTTCAAAGAAATAGCACCACTGAACATCATGTTCCTGAAATCGCCGGAGAGCGCGATTTTAAGCGCCGTCATTTTCAACGCGGTAATCATCATCGCCTTGATCCCCCTCGCGCTGAAGGGGGTCAGATTCCGGCCGCTCGGCGCCGCAAAAATCCTGGCGCGCAATCTCCTGATTTACGGCTTGGGAGGCATCCTCCTGCCGTTTGTCGGGATCAAGTTGATCGACATGTTTATCACCACCATTGGACTGGCCTGATCTGAGAAAATCTTATGAAAACCTTTGTGAAAGAACTTTACACCTCGGTCGCTGCAACAGTCGTCCTTTGTGCAGTGGTGAGCGGTTTGTATCCGGTTTTGATTTGGGGAATCGGGCAGGTTTTATTTTCGCATCAGGCCAATGGCAGCCTGGTCGAGAATAACGGTCAGATTGTCGGCTCTGAGCTCTTAGCTCAGGGATTTAGTGGGGCGAAGTACTTTCATCCCAGGCCGTCTGCAGCGGGAACCGGATACGATCCACTTAACTCCGGCGGGTCGAACCTGGGACCGACTTCGCAGAAATTGATTGACGGAATTAAAGCGAATGTCGCTCAGTACCGGCAGGAAAACGGTTTGTCCGGCGATGCGGTCGTTCCTGCGGACGCCGTCACGGCGTCCGGGAGCGGGTTGGATCCTCATATCAGTCTACAAAACGCTCGGATACAGGTTCCGCGTGTCGCTAAGGAGCGGGGTTTCAGCGAAGATGTCGTCCGGGGCGAAGTTAGCAAAGCCACAGATAACCCTTTGTTCGGTCTCGGCGGTGAGCCCGGGGTGAACGTGTTGAAGGTAAACCTTGCTCTCGACTCGCTCGCGCCGAAAGGCAGACTGGCAGAAAAGAAGCCTTAACTTTCGCGCATGCGGCGCGGTCGGCCTGTTCGGTCCGGCGGTTTCCGGACCGACGGGCCGAACTAGTTCATAAAGAACGTGGAGTGAAACGGAGTAAGATTGTCTTGCGCGATGAAGCCGAAGCATGCACCGGCCGATGTTATGTCAGTCGCCGATAATTCTAACCTGAATCCTACGCCCGATGATTTTTTAACCATCATCCGCCGGCAACAGCTCGGCAAGCTGAAGATTTACCTGGGACCCTGTCCTGGAGTGGGCAAGACCTATCAAATGTTAATTGAAGGAAACCGGCTCCGCACCCAGGGCGTGGACGTGGTGATCGGCTATGTCGAACCTCACAACCGTCCTGAAACCACTGCGCAGATCGGCCGGCTGGAGATTGTTCCCCCTCTGGTGGCGAAGTATCACGGGATCGCTTTGAAAGAGATGGATCTGGACGGGGTCCTGGCCAGGAAGCCGACGGTTGCGCTGGTCGACGAACTCGCGCATACCAACGCGCCCCAGAGCCGGAATCGCAAGCGCTACGAGGATGTGCAAGACTTGCTGCGGGCGGGAATCAACGTTATCGCCACCGCGAACATCCAACATTTCGAGTCGCTCTATAACATTGTCCAAGACGCGACCGGAGTGAAGGTAAAGGAGCGTGTACCCGACGAAATAATTACGCAGGCAGACCAGGTGATAAACATTGACCTGCCGGCGGAAGATCTTCTCGAGCGGCTTCAGGCCGGCAAGATTTATCCCAAAGAAAGGGTGGAGGCGGCCCTGAAAAATTTTTTCACCTCCAAAAACCTGACCCGGCTGCGCGAAATGACGCTAAGCGAGACGGCGAATATTCTTGATCGCAAGAACCGTGAGGGTACCGAAACAGAGAGCAACATCGGCGGTCTTGGCCAGGTCATGGTGGCCATCAGCAGCCAGGGACCTGATCCCGGCCGGTTGCTTCGCAAGACCGCTCGCCTTGCCGAGCGGCTGAATGCGCAATGGTACGCCGTCTACGTTCGGACGCCCAGCGAGTCGGCGGTAAAGATAGATGCGACAGTCCAACGCCAAGTCGCCGAGACCCTGGAAGCAGCGCAAAAAATGGGCGGATTAGTCATTTCTCTCAAGCATGAAAACGTAGCCCAGGCGTTGATCTCTTTCGCCAAGGAATACGGCATTACCCACGTTGTGCTCGGACGCCCCGGCAAAAAAGCCTTCCGTTTGTTTAGCCGGGCGCTGCACGATGAATTAATTCAGGAGTTACCCGGAATAGATCTGGTGATCGTTTGATCCCGGCGCCGCCGTGTCTGCTTGCGCGCCGGCGCCGCTTTAGGCCATATTCTTCGCGGCCATGCGGATCCTGGTGGTGGATGACGAGAAGAACATTCGGCGGGCAATGTCCCTTGCGCTGGAGTCGATGGATCACGAAGTCGCCACGGCTTCGACCCGTCAAGAAGCTCTCGAAGCGCTCCGGCAAACGGCCTTTTCGGTTATTTTTCTCGACCTGAAACTCGGACAGGAAAACGGCCTGAAAATGTTGCATGCAATTCACCAGGTTGCCCCGTCTACAGCCGTGGTCATGATTACGGCTTACGCGTCCATCGAAACGGCAGTCGAAGCAATCCGCCAAGGTGCCTATGATTACCTGCCAAAGCCCTGTACCCCGGAACAGATTCGGCAGATTTTGTCGCGGATCTTTCATACCCGTAAGCTGGAAAATCGGGTTCTGGAACTGGAATCGCGGCTGCAGTCGCAGGTTCCCGAGCTGGAGTTGCCATCAGAAAATCCTGCCATGCAGAAAACGCTGGAAGTGGCCTGGAAGGCATCCGCCAGTGAAGCGACGGTATTGCTCCTGGGCGAAAGTGGAACTGGCAAAAGCATGCTGGCCAGAGCAATGCACGAACGCAGCGGCCGGCGCGAAAGCGCGTTTGTCACCGTGAGTTGTCCGAGCCTGTCTCGGGACTTGTTAGAGAGCGAGCTTTTCGGGCACGTCAAAGGGTCGTTTACAGGTGCGCACCAGGAAGTAGCCGGCAAGGTGGCCGTAGCCCAGGGCGGCACGCTTTTGCTTGACGAGATTGGCGAATTGCCTCTTGAGATCCAGGCAAAGTTGCTCAGGCTTCTGCAAGAGCGAGAGTACGAGCGGGTAGGCGACCCCAGTCCTCAAAGAGCGGACGCACGCGTGATTGCGGCCACCAACCGTGACCTGAATCAGGCGGTCGCGGCAGGCCGTTTTCGAGAAGACCTCTTTTATCGGCTCAACGTGATCAGCATTACCTTGCCGCCCTTACGCGAGCGCGCTGCGGATATACCCCCCTTAGCCCACAGGTACTTGACGTTTTTTGCCAGGCAAGCGGGCAAGCGGCTGGATGGTTTCTCAGAAGAGGCGCTCGCTAAACTGCAGAGTTACGCCTGGCCCGGTAATTTACGCGAATTGCGCAACGTGGTTGAGCGCGCCATTATTCTTGGCAGCGGACCGGTTATCCAGGCCGCTGACCTGGCGATTTTGCCTGGACGCGAGGAGCCGCAGGCGCGGTTGGGCGCGCGCGTTTCTCTTGAGACCATTGAGAACGAGCACATCCGCCAGGTGCTGGCACAATCCCGGACCGTGGACGAAGCTGCTGAAATCCTCGGGATCGACCCCGCAACACTCTACCGGAGGAAAAAGCGGCTTTAAGAGGCGGAAAGATAGGTGGCGCTTGCTTGGTACCCTGTTTAGCGCCTGTCCAGAAAGAGCGAGGACGAGGACGATTTAAGAACGAGCGGACGAGGAGAGATTGACGAGCGATCAGGACTCTACTTTGTCTCACCATCCCGGTGGTGGGGTTACGTTGAAGTCAGCATCCGAATCTTCCAGGTCTCGCCCTCACGAACATCAATCTATCCCCAATAACCCTATGGCAAATATCGATTCAACGTAGACGGCGAATTCCATCGCAAAGGTCTTCGCCTGCTAAGACGGCCCGATTCGGGTTTGGCTTAGCGTTGTTTTTTGGCCGCTTCGCTAGCGGAACCCCACTTACCGTGGTTCGAACGATGCCCCGCTCCTCGACCCTTTTCAAATAGTGCATCTTCGAACGTATCCAACAATCGCGGGCTCGGGCACATCGGCGGCGGAGCCGAGTATCGGTTTACTCCCCATATCGGGATCTTCGGCGAGGCCGACTATAACTGGGTCAGCGGCGGGAATCACAACTTCAATTCCGGAGTAAAAGACTTTGTCCAGGTCAATTTCGGCCTCAGATTCGCTTTCTAAGCGAATGAGCGAGTTCCTGTGACCTGGTGACCGGTGAAACAACCAGTCTTAGAACAGGAAGGACCATCCTCTATTCGAGCCCTCCGTCCTGACGGAGCCGGCGAGATAAGGATCTGGTTGCGGCGGGTCCTACTCACAGTAGGATCCGCCCTTCTTTTCAGCTTGGCCGCCTGCGCCAATCAGAGCTCCACCAACCAACGGACGGAGCCTCTGTCTGTTACGAACGCCCCGGTCGCGGCTCCGCCTGGGCGGTAATGCCGGCAACACCACCCCGCGGTTGGCGGGTACTCTCGCCATTGGGGGAGCGGGAATAAAGGCTCTCGCGCGTCTCGAACTGCCAGTGCATCGTCTCACAAATGGGAGGCATACCGCCGTTGGCGATTTGGCCGATTTTCAATGCGCTATTATAGCGACGAGC
>JAFAKL010000399.1 GCA_019235445.1 Verrucomicrobiota bacterium
AAATTGACAGGAGCAAAACGGGGCGACGACCCCAACGATCGCTGAGAGCTCCCAGCAATGGTGCTGAAAAAAATTGAGCCAATCCAAAAGAGCCAAGCAAGAGCCCGTACCAGTACGCCTGACTCTGCTTATCCGGTATCATCGTCGCCACCAAGGCCGGAAGAATTGGTATGACAAACCCAAATGCAAGCGTGTCGAGAAAGACGCTGACCAGAATAAAGGCAATCCCGGGCTGACGTTTGACCTGCATGTTTTTGAAGCCGGGAATGCTCAGCGAAAAGGCTCGAGTTGTCCATCAGAAGAAGTTGCCCATCGGTTGTCAGTGATCACGGAATTCAATTTTTCTTGCAGAGTGAGCTAAATGGACAAAAATATGCGCCTTTAGCAGGAACTCCCATGATTACCAAACTCTTATTATATGTGTTATTATTCACAGCTGCGCCTGCTTTCGCGGATTCTCTGGCAGGAGGTGCGGTCTACTTCGATTCGGCTCAGACACTGGACGAAGTCATTAAATTGTCGGCTCAACGGGACAATGAAGGTATTGCTAAATTAATTGATAGTGGACACATCAAAAAACGAACAGGGGACGAGCCGGACATAGTAGTATTAACAACTGGATCGACACCCCAGAGTCCGGCCGAGTTCCGGTTCAGTGACGGACCCACAACCTATTGGACCGTCACGAGAAACATCACAGGCCCGGCCAAATCTATACCAACCACGACACCGATCCCGACGGATTCCGCCGCATCTCAACCCGCACCCACAGCTGCTCCAGCCCCGGCACCAACCGTAAAACATCATCAATCCCGCCGGGAAGTCGTCGCTCCTTTCGATGACGACAACGGCCGACGCATTTGGCATCAGGTCAACGGTAAATGGAAATGGTACCCTGCTTCCCGTAAGCATGTTGTGACCCAATAAAGATCGGACGCCCGGGAGGCTTGACGTGAGCGGCCTTCAGGCCGATCGGGCGCCGAAGCTCAAGATGCCTGAGGCGGAAGGCGGAGCCCAAATCTCAGTGCATCGCAGCAAGCATAGCCTGTGTCTGTCCGGACTTCTGCTCGATTAATGGCCACCGGATCAGGGGTGCTGAGCAACACGTCGAAAAATTCAAACTTTAATGCAATGTTCAACTCGCATGAGAGCGTTACTAATTTTCATATTAGGAATAATAGTTGGCGCGGGCGGCATGCTTTTTCTCCCTGAACTGGCAACACGGCGCGAACAGCTCGGCGACGAGACGAAAAAACAGCTGGATTCTCTGGAAAGGCAGATGCGCGACCTCGGAGATCAACTCAAGAGAATGAACCCCGTAACGTCGCCGAGTCCAAAGTAGAATCGCTTCTACATTTCAGATTGGCTCGCTGGCTTGACAGGAAAAAATGCGACCGTGGACGGTGCCCGCCGGCTAACCTCAGCGGTTCGTTTCGGCGGTATAGGCGGCCTTTTTTCTTATCCCTCCGCTTAAGCTCGAAAATGCTGTCCAGCTGCGGGATTTTGCACTTTCCACCAGACTCTGGTGCCAAAGCGCGATCAAGCGCTTTTTGACCTCGACGGTTTTCATCACCGAGGAAAACCGGTCTCTTATTTTGTGGAGTTTTGATCGAATGACTCGCACTGGACTCCGTGACATTTGTGGCGACGACGAATTTGTGTCCGGCTGCGCGCCTCGGTGGTTCGTTTCAGCAGGGGACGCGGCTATCGCATTCTCTTCGGGCGAAGTTTCGGAAAACCCGTCCGCGAAGCCGTTCGCGGGCTCGGGAATTACGTTCCCACCGGAACTGTTGGCCATCACGGCGTTCACCATGGCACCATTCACATTCAGGAAGAGATCGTTTCCGCCGTGTACCGCGTCGGTTGCGCCCGGAGGACGCTCTTGCACTGCGAGTAAAAGAGCTGCAAAAATAACCACACCGAGAACTCCGGTAGCAACCCACCTAGTCTCACGATTGAATCTTCTGATGATCTCGCTAGTCACTGGAGCACTTCCTTGTGATCGATTTGCCGTTCTTTTAGCACATCAATGCTGGCTTTGGCACTCAGGTATTAACCCGAAAGACCGGGTAGGGTCAAGACTCAACGGGATTGAGATTCTGCTCCCAATCGTTCTCGTCCGCGTCGTCGTCCTCGTCCACGATTGAGGTGCCGCAGCCAACCAGAACTTGATCTCCCTCTGACCGCGTCCGTTTAAGCTGTCGTTTTTTGTGTCCAGGATTTGATTTCTCGTTCGTCGTCCTAGTGAACAAAGGAACCCGATTCATCCGCTCATCAGCGAAGAAATCTCGATTCCTCGATCAACGACATAAGCCAGATCTTCACCCAGCAATTTTTATTCATGCATTACCCATACGGCACTTATTTAATGGAAGCTCAGAGAGCGCAGCAACGGTTAGCCCGATTGTTCCAGCCGGAAGGCCCTCACGCTCCTGACACGAATCGAGCGCTTGCTAAGCACCTCTACTGGATGCGCGGGGACATGCGTGCCGGTAGTTTTATCTGGACACTCGTGCTCCTTGCTACCTTGGCCGCCACTCAAAGTGATCGACCCGCCTTCTGGCTTTCAATCGGGCCCGCACCTTTAGTAATCGGATTTGCGGCGGCAGCATTGCTCCGGCGGAGATTCAATTTTTGTAATTATCTGCGCGGTCTCAGACCGCAAAGACATGTTGGTCGCTGCCAATGCCACTGCCAGTAGAAGAGAACCTCAATTCCGCCTTAGTATCCTCTTGGCCAGCGTTTCCACCATGAGAGCTAAAATCGCGCCCGGCAGAAAGTGGTGGTGGTGACGTACTGGAGGGTATCAGGGATCGCTTTTTCATCGTAAACAACACAGTAGATTCCGGTCACCGTGTACACCGCGAGAGCTTCTGCTCCGGAGGCGATTTCTAAGTAAGCTAAGCTACACCTTCGCCCCCGTCGGTGGCCAGAGGCTTAAGTCCCTGCCCATCAAATCGAACCGCGGACGAGAACGACGAGGACGTGGACGATCTAAAGCGGAATCGGCGCCGTCAAAATAACCTTGTACCCCCAGTCCCTCTTAATCTGCGGAATCTGTGGTTTCATCTCTTCTCGATCGTTCTCGTCCGATCTCGATTGGCGGCCGCAGCAAGCCAGAACTTCCCGCGAAGTTCCTACAGCGGCACAACCATCCAAACCTCAACCGCTCGATTCTGATTTGGTCGTTCGCTGCTAAGAAGTTCAGTCGCTCCCATGCCAATGACCTGCATCGCATTCATCAAGGCCGCCTGTTCTTTGAGGACTTTACTCACATCCTCCGCTCGCTCCTGTGAGATGTGCAGATTTTTGTCTGCGCGCCCGCCGTTGTCGGCATAGCCGGCCACCACCAGAACGACGGTCGGGTCACTCAGCTTTTCGCGCATCTCAGGGCGAGAGAACGCCTTCACCAGTTCGTCCGCAGCGGCTCTGCGTAAGATGGTCTGGCCGGCGTCGAATGGAATGACAGCAAGGCGCTCCATGAAGCGGGCTTTATTCATCTTGTCAATTAAGACCGCCTTTTTTTCGGCCGTGACCCCAGGGAGCGCGTTAATTCGTTTGATTACATCCTCTTTGGTCGCATCGATGGCATTTTGGCTGAGCGGCGTCGGGGAAGAACTGGCGGCCTGCCTTTCCTTTGCAGCGGCAACCTCTTGCCCGGAAGGCGCGGGGCTTAGTACAGGGGAAGGCGTTGGGGTTACCTCAGGGGACGATTTCGTTTTGACCTCAGGAACTGGTGTGGGGCTCAGTGCGCCAGAAGGTGTCGGATTTAGCTCAGGAGCGGGAGTAGGTTCCACCTCAGCGTAAGGTGTAGGACTGATCGCAGGAGCAGTCTTTGCGCTCATCTCGCGGGAAGGTGTTGGCTTGGCCAGAAAGTTTTCGCTTCTGCCTGAGTCGGGGTTCGTGATCAAATTACTCCTCCCCGTTTTGGTTTCAGTGACATGCTGCAACGGATAAAAGGCGACCACTGAGACTAACACCAGCATGGCAATACCTGCGATCACCAGCCAGGGCTTTTGCAGCGGCGGAAATGGAACCGGAGGCGGTGGTTCGACAAAGACTTCTGTCGGGGTCTTCAATCGCCTTTCCACTTCGGTCGCACTCTGAGGTCGTTGAGCGGGATCTTTTGCTAAACAGGCCGCCACCGTTTCCTCCCAGTTCTGCGGAATAGCCCCTCCTTCGATTCCAAGCTCGGCTCTACGCTCCATCATTGAAGGAGGAATGCTTCCGCTCACCTGGGCACGGATGTCCCCAGTGTAAAATGGTGGCTTGCCGGTCAACAGTTCATACAAGGTTGCTCCGAGCGAATACAAGTCATCCGCGATAGAGGGACTACCGCCGGCTGCCCGCTGGGGGCTCGTATAGCACAGCGTTTCGCCGGGATCGTTAACGGCTGCCAATCGGCTCATCGTCGCAGCGATGCAACTTGTTATCCCAAACTCCTTTAGCTTCAAATTTCCGAGGGAATCTACAATCAGGTTTTGTGGCGTTATTTCGCCGTCCGCCATTCCGACCTGTTCGTGAGCATACATCAAGGCATGGCACAACTCCTTCACCCATATTTCCAGGTCTTTGGCTTCGAAAACTTGATGCGGCCTTCTCAGCCGCAATTGCGACAGGCTGTGACCGTCCACGTATTCCAGTTGGAGAGCGAGTATGCCTCTGTTTTCTATCAGGCCATAAACGCGCTGAATGTTGGAATGCTGTAACGCGACCCTTTGGCGAAGCTCATTCTTCAGCTCATCGACGGCGAACTTGTTGTTGACGATCAAGTCGGGCAAAAACTTCAACGCCGCCTGGTCTGAGTGACGCCGTACGCTGTAATCTTGAGCCAGCCATACTGCTCCTGTACTTTCGTCGGACAATTCCCGCTGGAGTTCAAAACAGACAAACAGCTTTCCCGGCTTCAACTGATCAGCCACCCTGACCGCTGGCCGAGGAGATGCCGCCGAACGATTTTTATCGAGCGCATCTCCCGAATCTTCCTCGCTGGTCGGTGGCGCTTTTGAAACTTGCTTCTTCACGTGGGTGCCGGCCGTCGTTGATTCTTTGCCTGAACGCACGGTCATCGCGTTTCCAGGCAGTTTTTCCCTACGTTTTAAGGGTTAACCACTTTAACAGGGTATTGGATGAGCGCACCTGCTTTCATTCTGGTCGTGTTTGCCGGCTAAAATTAAGGCATTTTCAAAAAGCATCAGCCGTGCCAGACCGTTCTGCATGGGAGCTGGAGCCAAACAGCGCCCCGGTTTGGACGCAAGTTCGACCATCAACTCCGTCTGGAAAGTGAGAGTGGTTAAACATGTGATCTATCGCATCCTCGTAGAATTCACAATGATTCGGGGCGAATACGACCCCGGGCAAGACGAAATGAACTGGAAGTTGGTTCTTCCCAAGGAACAAGAATTCCAGAGGCTGACCGGAGCGGGCCGTTGCTTCGGTGACGTCATGTTTGCTCACCATCTATGCGCACCGCTGATCCAGAATAGAAGGGCGCGCTTCTATTTTACAGAACGAGGGTGGGAGAAGGTCGGGAGATTCGTAGCCGGAGAGGCGCGGAAACAAGGTTTTCAGATGCGGGTGATACGGCGAAAGAATCCGCCCGTGTCACAGATTTTTTATCGGGACGAATTCCAGCTGGCTCTCCTGCCGTTCAACAGAAAGAAGCAGAGATGCGCTCGTAAAGATCGATCCTTATTCCAGCGGATAGATTAGTGCCGCATTTTCTCGCCCGCTGAGCTCCTGGTCTCTGGATTCTACCTTCTGCTTC
The DNA here is from genome assembly GCA_019235445.1 of Verrucomicrobiota bacterium. GTDB lineage: Bacteria > Verrucomicrobiota > Verrucomicrobiia > Chthoniobacterales > JAFAMB01 > JAFAMB01. The sequence goes on from JAFAKL010000399.1 coordinate 5,768, forward strand.
CTGTATTCTTTTGGAATGATTTCGTGGGTCGGCACTTCCGGGTTCCAATATCCTGAGTGGAGAGGGACTTTCTATCCCGAAAAACTTCCTGCTGCGAAAATGCTCCCCTTTTACGCGGAACGATTCTCTACGAGCGAAATTAATTACACCTTTTATCGAATCCCAAACAGCAAGACCATTGGGAGTTGGGATAGCTCGACTCCAGAACATTTTCGGTTTGGGCTGAAGGCTCCGCAAAAGGTGACCCACATTTCCAAGCTCCGGGATTGTGGGGAGCTCTTGGGTATCTTCCAGCGCGTTATCTCGGGATTGGGCTCGAAACTTGGACCTGTTTTGTTTCAGTTACCGGCAAGCTTCAAAAAGGATGCCGCGCTCCTGAACGAGTTCCTGAACAACGTTCCTGGCGGGCTACGGTTCGCCTTCGAGTTCCGTCACTCCTCTTGGTTCGATGACGAAATTTTCGCTCATCTGCAAAGCCATCATGCTGCGCTTTGCATTGCGGAAAGCAGCGATCTTGCTACTCCGAGCATCGCAACCACGGATTTCGGCTATCTCCGCTTGCGGCGCGAGGACTACCAAAATGAGGACATCGGTCGGTGGGCGAAATATATCGAGGCCCAACAAGGACGATGGAGTCACGCCTTCGTCTATTTCAAGCACGAAGAGAGCGGGATCGGTCCGCAATTAGCATCTCAGCTGATAAAGGAGCTGGCAGGGTGAACCTGAATTCTTTAAGCAGGTTACGGAGACTGAAATGGCGTATGACAGTGACAAGCTTCTTCAAGAATTCCAGGGCAGGATCACCATGAAGGATCGAGGCCGATTCTTCAGCCAGCACGCCGGAGGCTTGGTCTATCATGATTCGAAGCACAAGGTCTACAAAGTACGTGTGGAAGGCGGGTTCATCT
>JAFAKL010000463.1 GCA_019235445.1 Verrucomicrobiota bacterium
AAAACCGGCCGGAACTGGCACTGGCTGCGGTCGACCATGCGCTCAAGGCTAATCCAAAGGACCTGACCGCCCAGCGTCTTCGCATGAAGGTTCTCAATGTCATGCCGAGATGATTCAACTCACAAAAAAATTTTAATGACGATGCTTTAGATGTAGCTTAGAAGCTGGTTGCGAGGGACGTTTCTCCCTCGAATTTCCTGCCTGCTCGCCTCGGTCAGGGCGAGGCTGAAAGGAGATTGCAAATATGAAAAGATTTTTATCAACGCTGACGATGGCCTCTGTTGCCGCCGTTACAATCTTTGTTGGGAATAATGCCGTTTGTGCTCCCGACGAGCAACCATTGGATCCTGTCCGGAGTACCGTGGATAGAGGGTCGGAGACTCCGGCTCAAGACGCTTCTCAGAAGGAAGCGAAAGGAACTGCGACAGTCAAAGTGAACGTGGATAATGAAGGTATTATCTTGAAGGGGTACGATGCGGTCGCCTACTTCAAGCAAGGCAAGCCGGTTAAAGGAAACCCAGCAATCCAGACCAGCTATCAGGGCGCAAAGTACTTGTTCGCCTCGTCGACGAATAAGGCCGATTTTGACAAAAATCCCGCAAGGTACGTCCCGCGGTATGGCGCATTTTGTTCCTATGGGGTAGCCAACGGAGTATTAGCTGACGTCGATGGTTCGGATGCGTTCACTATCTACAAAGGAAAGCTTTATCTTTGTGGGAATGAGGGCGCGTTGAAGGATTTTAAGACTGATATCGACAGCAACATCGAAAAGGCGGACACCAACTGGCGACAGTTAACCGGGCCTTAACCCCAAAGCGCTATTTCCTGAGGAGTATGGACGCTGTCGTTCCGCAAAGGACGACCAGCAGCCATGGGGGGCACCTCCAGAATTCCAGGACAAAATAAGCGGCCAGCGCCAGAATGAACGCCCCAGGCGAATCCACCGAGACAGTCAAAACCGGATTATAGAACGCGGCCAGCAGAATACCCACCACCACCGCGTTGGCGCCCCGGAGAGCAGCTTGGGCACGGCTATTCTGGCGCAGTCCATCCCAATAGGGCAAAACGCCGAAAAGCAAAAAGAACGAGGGGAGGAAAATCCAGAAAAGGCACCACACCCCCGCCGGCCACCCAGGTCCGATGACCGTGCCGAGATAGGCTGAAAATGTAAAGAGCGGTCCCGGAATCGCTTGAGCCGCACCGTATCCGGCCATGAATGCATTTCGGGTCAACCACCCGCGAGCGACCGTGGCAGACTGCAGCAAAGGCAGGACGACGTGCCCGCCTCCGAAGACCAGCGCTCCAGAGCGATAAAAGGCGTCCGCTAACTGAAGCCAATGATTTCGGAAGCAGTTTGAAAGAGCGGCGAGAAGGGCGAGCAAAACAAAATAAAGAGCAATATTAAATCGCGCAAACCAGCCGGCACGAAGATCTCGGTGGATAAATGTGCTCTTCGCGGATGGTTCTCCTTCCTGCAAAAAGATGCGTCCATAGAGCGCTCCGGCGGCAATGACGAGCACCTGCGCCCAGGCGGTCGGGAACCCCAAGACTACCGAAGCGGCTGCTGCGGCGAGCGTCAAACGCACTCGGTCGGGACAGAATCTCCGAGCCATACTGATAAGGGCTTGGGCGACTACCGCTGCCGCCGCCAGCTTGAGACCGTGGAGAAAGCCCGATTGGGAATTTATGGCCGAAAATCCGTAGCCAAACCCGATCATCAAAATTGCTGAAGGCAAGGCAAAACCGATCCCGGCTGCGAGCGCCCCGGGGATACCTGCGCGCAGATAACCGAGCGCGATGGCGACCTGGCTGCTGGCTGGTCCCGGAAGAAATTGGCACAGGGCGACCAGATCGCCGTAGGCACCTTCGGCAATCCACTCTCGCCGTTGGACAATTTCGCGCTGGAAGAACCCAAGATGTGCTATGGGACCTCCGAAGGCAGTTAAGCCCAGTTTCAAGAAAGCCAGCAAAACCTCGAGGGTATTTCCACGCGCTGAACCGGCAGACTGGATTTCTTTCGGACCGGTGTTGCCTGTTGACGCAGCCATAGATGTTATCCGAAAGGCGCTCCAATCGGAATTGCGGGCCAAAGCTATCGGAGCGGGAGATTTGTTCTATTTCTATTTTGTAATATTCGAGCAAGGCAATCGACAGTACGATCGTCTTAGTATTGTGCAGTCAATGACACTATGAATTTATGACCATAAAAACACTCAAACCGCTCGCAATGAGCATACTCTTACTGGGAGGCTCAGCGCTTGCGCTGGCAACCGGTTTCGCTTTAAACAGCGGAACAAAGGGCAATGAAACAGCGAATCCACCCTTGCAAGTCCAAGTCGACAACAGCCCGTTGACCCGGGACGTCAAGGAGGGCAGCAGCTTCGCACCGATTGTCAAAAAAGTCGCACCAAGCGTAGTCAAGATCCTGGTCACGATGAAAGCGGGCGACAACCCCCTCGCGAATTCGGACATGGATTTTTTCCGACGCTTTTTTGGAGGCGAGGGACAGCAGCCCAGAGGGCGGTTTCATGTTCCCGCCGAGCATGGGATTGGGTCGGGAGTCATCGTTTCTCCCGACGGTTATATCCTGACCAATAATCATGTGGTGGACAACGCGAGCGAGATCCAGGTCTCCCTCAACGATGGTCGTCAGTTCACGGCTAAACTGATCGGCTCGGATCCCAAAACAGATGTGGCCCTGATCCAGATCAAAGCAGAAAACCTGCCCGCCATAACCCTGGCGGACAGCGATAAAATCGAGGTAGGAGACGTCGTTTTGGCCATAGGTAACCCGTTTGGAATCGGTCAAACGGTTACCAAGGGAATTGTGAGCGCAAAAGATCGGACGACTTCGGGCGACATGGATGAAGATTTCATTCAGACGGACGCTGCGATAAACCCCGGCAACTCCGGAGGCGCGTTGGTGGACACCGAAGGGCGACTGGTGGGCATTAACTCAGCGATTCTAACGCACAGTGGCGGAAATCAGGGGATCGGTTTTGCGGTTCCTTCGAACCTGTCTCGATGGGTCATGGAAAGCCTGGTGAAAAACGGACGCGTGGAGCGTGGATTACTGGGGGTGATGATCCAGAACTTGACCCCGGACTTGGCAACTGCATTCAAGCTGAATCGCACCACGGGAGCGCTGGTAGGAGATGTGAGCCCCGGGGGTCCTGCGGAGAAATCCGGCCTGAAAAGCGGCGATGTCATTACGGAATTAAACGGACAGCCGATTGAGGATGCCAGCCAATTGAAACTCCGGGTAGCCGAGTCGGCACCTGGTTCCAAGGTGCAGCTGGGCGTTAATCGGAATGGCGAGAACAAAACGTTTGATGTGACGCTTGGCAGTCTCCAGGAGAATAAGGTCGCGCAAACGGGCGAGCAGAGCAGGGCGGCAAAAAAGGAAGCTCTCGCAGGCGTCGGCGTTGCTGATCTTGACCAGAACACCCGTACCGAGTTCGAGATACCGGCACAAGTGCAGGGTGCGATCATTACCGAGGTTGCGCCTGACTCTGCGGCTTATCAGGCCGGCCTTCGAACGGGCGACGTGATCACCGAACTAAACCGCAAGCCGGTCAGGAGCGCTGAAGATGCGGTCGCTTATACCGAAAATCCGGCGAGCCGGCAGACGCTGGTGAAGGTCTGGACCAAGGAGGGCAGTCACTATCTGACTGTCGATGAGTCGAATCAAAGTTGAGCACAAGGTGGACGTTTCGGTGCTCTTCCGGGAAATCGGGAGAGCATCGGTGCTTGGACAGGAGACAGGAGTCAGGAGTCAGGAGTCAGGAGTACCCCACGGGCGGGTGCATGAAGATCTGAGAAGAAACTGCGCTCGGCGGATCTCGCCGTTTCAGAGAAGGTAAGAAGTCAGAATCCAGAATTCAGGACCGGAAAATCAAGCTGACAACATGAAATGACAAGTTTTACCACTCCTCTCCCAGTCTCCACTCCTTACTCCTGACTCCTGACTCCTGTCTCAATCTTCTTCTTTCTGCTATGCGGATCCTGGTTATCGAAGATGACGACAAAATCGCGTCTTTCGTGGTAAACGGCCTCAAGCAGAGTGGGTTCGCGGTGGACCGCGCGAAGGATGGCGAACAGGCCCTGGACTTTGGGCTTTCGATCTCCTACGACGCGGCGGTGCTTGACTTGATGCTGCCTGGCCTGAACGGTCTTGCCGTTTTGCGCCAGCTTCGGGAGAAGAAAGTCTCCCTCCCAGTGCTGATCCTCAGCGCTCGCGCCGGTGTGGATGACAGGGTCCTCGGTCTCCAGACCGGAGGCGACGATTACTTGACCAAGCCATTCGCCTTCTCGGAGTTACTGGCTCGCCTTCAGGCACTGATCAGGCGTGCCCTTCACTCGGCGGAACCGAGCCACTTGTCGGTAGGTGATCTCAAACTGGATCTGTTTAAACGGGAGGTTGTACGAGGCGGACAAAAGATTGAGCTGCAATCCCGCGAGTTTGCCTTGCTCGAGTTGTTTCTGCGCCATGCCGGCCGTCCTGTCACCAAAACGATGATTCTCGAACATGTCTGGGATTTCAGTTTCGACCCACAAACCAATGTGGTCGATGTACTGGTGCACCGCCTTCGCTCAAAGGTCGACCGCGGGTTTTCGGAGAAGCTAATCCACACGATCCGAGGGGTCGGCTATGTCATCCGGCCAGCTTAGCAGGATCTGGCAGAGCTTCGCCGTCCGACTCAGCCTTTGGTTTGCGGCCACGTTCACCGTCAGTGCAGCTATTTTGTTCGCGCTCCTTTATATCCTGTTGACTTCTTTCTTTGAACAGAGCGAACGCGAAATTGTGCAGGCACGTTTGAAGGAGTGCGCCGCGGTGTACGAAAGCCGTGGACTTCCGGCGCTCAGCGATCTGGTTCATCGAACGGAATTCGATGAAAATGAAGGGCCATATTTCGTACGTGTAACGGGCCCTCAAAGAAGCGTCCTTTTGCTGGTCGCGCCTCAGGATTGGCTCAGGACAGCGGAGAGGGCGGTGGACGAAAATGATTCGAATCAAAATACCTGGCTGCAGATCCCCAAGGATGATCGCAGCGAATTCATCGTCGCCCGGACTGTGCTGAGTGACGGATCAACCCTGCAGGTGGGACGGAGCATTCATCGGAGCGAGACGCTGTTGCGGCCGTTCCTGAGTTCTTTTGTCCTTGTCATGGCGCCGACGTTCCTCCTCGGATTGGTCGGCGGAGCGGTCTTCGCGCACCGGGCCACGGCTCCCGTGAGAGAAATTATGAGAACGGCTCGGACGATCATCAACACCGGCAACTTAGCAGAACGGGTGCCCGAGAGTCAGGCCCAAGGCGAGCTCGCGGAACTCGCGCGTCAGTTCAACCGGGTCTTAGTAAAAAATCAGAACTTGATCCTGGGTATGCGGGAAGCACTGGACAATGTCGCGCACGATCTCCGTACTCCGTTGACGCGGATGCGCGGGTCCGCGGAATTGGCTCTGCAGAGCGACTCAGAGAGTCCGAAGCGCGAGGCCTTGGCGGATTGTATCGAGGAGTCCGACCGAGTGTTAACCATGTTGAATACTCTGATGGATATCACGGAAGCCGAGCATGGGATGATGCAGCTGCATCGCGAACGGAGATCGGTCTCTGCGCTGCTGGAGGATGTGCTCGAGGTTTATCGGTTGATCGCCGAAGAAAAGAAGATCGAAATCACTGCCAACTGCGAGGGCCCGTGCTACGCGGACGTTGATCCCAACCGCATCCAGCAGGCTCTGGCAAATCTTCTCGATAACGCGGTCAAATACACTGCGGAGGGTGGCCGGATCTCCATCGTATGCTCGGTGTTTGCAGATAACGTGTTAGTCAGGGTCAAGGACAATGGGATCGGTATCCCGATCGCAGAACAGCCAAGGATCTGGGATCGATTATACCGGGGTGACAAGAGCAGGGGCCAACGTGGGCTCGGGCTGGGATTGAGCCTCGTCAAAGCCGTTGTTGAAGCTCACGGGGGCCGGGTGACAGTGCAAAGCAGGGAAGGAGCCGGTTCAGAGTTCAGCGTTTCGTTGCCTGTCGGTGCGAAGGTAGAGGCCGTCGCTTGAGGGCTTTTTCAGGTGTTTAGCGGTTTAACGCCGGCGCCTCACGCCGTCAATTGCGTAGATGATCCGCTCGCTCCGGGGTGCAAGTCGTTGAGTCGTTCAATCTCCGCGCACCAATGACGCCACAGGCAGATAAAGCTTGGTCAACTCCGCTTCGCTGAACTTCCACGCTACCTGGCGTACGATTATCAGCTGCGATGATCGGCTCATTGGTATCGACGGAGCTTTCGTCAAAGGTCGCCGTCCGACAGACCGCGCCAGTCTGGAGATCATCACTGGGCGGATCGAGGCGGACGCTGAGCCAAGCGTCCGGGCCAGGATGGCCGTGCCAAACAGGCCGTCCAGGCGATATTAGGCAAAAGGGGCAGGATCTAGAGACCCAGCTGCGAGTTGTCTCGGATGGTGAGGACGGCATGAGGCCGATGGTGGGCAAATGGTTCAACGCTAACGAGCAGCACACCCTGGATTGGTATCACATCGCACGGCGCTTTAACCCATCTTTCTCTACTGGCGGTGTTGGCGACCCGGCAAACCGCTCCAGGACTACATCGTGGTCAAAAGGTCTGCCCCACAAGAGCGATGTTTTAGCTTTAATTAAATTAACTCAAAAGCTTTCCGCGAGAGCTGATGCGCGGCGGCGGTTGGGCCGGCAGGGTGAGGTTCAGCTGTTGGAGCAGGAGTCTATGATCGGGATGGGGATGGGTGTAGCGGCTTAAAAT
>JAFAKL010000266.1 GCA_019235445.1 Verrucomicrobiota bacterium
GAAAATGTCCCTCATCCCGAGCGGGATCCAGAACCTGTTTGAGGCAATTGTCGAGACCCTTTATCTGACCTTCGAGGGCATCGTGGGCAAGCACATGATCCCCAAAGTGTTTTCCCTTCTCGGAACCTTGTTTATCTTCATCCTGGCCGCCAACTGGTTTGGATTGGTTCCGGGCGTTGGCACGATCGGGTTTGGAACTCCGAGCGGTATACCCCTGGTCTTAAACGACGTGCGCGAACCCTTGCTTCGGCCGGCCAACGCCGATCTCAACATGACGTTTGGGATGGCGATTTTCTTCATGGCCTGGTGGACGCTCTGGACCGTTCAAGAGGTTGGGGTGATCGGGTTCCTCGAAGAAAACTTTGCGCCCAAGGGTGGCCTGAAAGGGATTCTCTGGTACGCATTGTTACCGCTCTTTCTCTTTGTCGGGGTGATTGAGATGATCTCGATCGCGATTCGTCCTGTTTCACTCTCCTTTCGATTGTTTGGAAATATGTACGCGGGAGAGACGTTGCTGCACACGATGTCGGACCTTGGTGCGAGCCTGCCAATCCCGCTGAACTGGCTGGCATCCGTCCTGTTTCCCCTTCCATTCTACTTCCTCGAGCTGTTAGTAGGTTTACTTCAAGCTTTTGTCTTTGCGATGCTTTGTGCGGTCTATATCAAGCTGTCGACTGAACATCCGGAGGGCGAGGCAGCGCACTAAACATTTTCCCGCCGAGATCATGCTATGCGTGGGCGACGGGAAGGAAACACCAAGAGAGCGAAAGGAAATAAGCATGTTAGAAACACTTCCCATATTGGCAGCCGAAGCCGGGAATTTCGGTCCGTTTCTGCCTTTGGCCTTTGCCGGGCTGGGTGCAGGGGTGGGCGTGGGCATCGTCGGCGGTAAAGCCGCCGAGGCGGTGGGCCGCAATCCCAGCGCATTTGGCAGCATCCTGACCATGGCGATCATCGGAATGGCCTTGGCGGAAGCGATTGCAATTTACGGATTGGTCATTGCATTCACGAAATAACAAACCAAGGTTGTGGAAGCTGAAAGGTAGAAAATCCTTGCAGTTTCCACAATCCCCCGAGTAAAGGATCTCCCAATTCAATAGTTTATGGACGCAGCGGGTAACGTAGCTCAAACATTTGGTGTTTACTGGCCAAACCTGATCGCTCAGGTGGTGCTTTTTGCCATTGTGTACTGGGTATTGAAGCGCTACGCATTCAAGCCGGTCATTGCGATGCTGGAGGAACGGCGGCGCAGGATTGAAGAGGGCCAGTTGAACGCCGAAAATATCAAGAAACAGCTCGCCGCAGCGGAAGCCAAATACCAGGAGATCCTGTCGAAAGCCAACACGGAGGCGCAGCGCCTGCTCGACGAGGTGCGCGCCAGCGGCGAGCAACTGGCGGAGCAGAAACGTCAGGAAGCCATCGCCGCGGCGGAGCAGATTTCTTTAAAGGCGCAGGAAGCAATGGCATTGGAGAGGAGCCGGGTGATGGAAGAGATGAAACGAGAGCTTGGTCGTTTAGTGGTCGAGACCACGACCAGGGTGACCGGCAAAGTGTTAACCCCTGAAGACCACCAGCGCATTGATGAGGAGACGGTGCGTGAGATGGCCGCCTAGACTCTGATTGACCGGCCATGAAATCCACTAAAGACGTTCGGAAGATTTCCCGTCAGCTGTTTCGACACAGCTTCACCTCAGGGAGACTGGATGAGGAGAAAGTTTCTCAGATGACGCAGACTGTATTAGCAACAAAACCGCGTCACTATTTTGACGTGCTGAAAGATTACGAGCGTCTGATTCACCTTGAGGTAGAGAAAAGGCATGCCGTTATTGAAAGTGCCACTCCGCTGAATCGAACATTAGGAGACCAGATTGTGGCGAATTTGAAGTCAAGGTATGGCGAAGATCTGACGACAGAGTTTCGTACCAACCCCGAATTGTTAGGCGGTCTGCGGATCAAAGTCGGGAATGATGTTTGGGATGGGTCAATCAAGAGCCGCCTGGATCAGCTTCAAGAACAATTTTAGGGATCGAATCATGAGCACAATTCTGCAGGAACTGGAGGCAACTATTTCCGGGCTGAAGACCGACACAACCCGGCTGAATGTAGGTACGGTCCGTGAAGTCGGCGATGGGGTCGCAAAAATTGAGGGCTTGAGCGACGTAATGCTCAACGAGATGATCGAGTTTCCAGGCGGGCTTTATGGTATCGCGCTTAACCTGGAAGAAACCGAAGTAGGTGCCATCATTGTCGGAGACGACACTGAGATAACAGAGGGCACGGAGGTTCGAACCACGGGAAGATTGCTCTCTGTTCCGGTGGGAAAAGGATTGCTCGGCCGGGTTGTGAACGCTTTGGGGCAACCAATCGACGGTAAAGGGCCGATTAAATCGGAGGAGACTTACCCGGTCGAAAAGATTGCGCCCGGGATCATAAAGCGAAGGAGCGTCTCGGTGCCGGTCCAGACTGGAATTCTTCCCGTTGACGCAATGATTCCTATCGGACGAGGACAGCGGGAGTTGATCATTGGGGATCGCGCGACCGGGAAGACAACGATCGCCATCGACACGATTATCAATCAAGCTCGCCTGAATAAAGCGGCCGAAGAAGGAAAGATCAAGAACCATAAGCCGTTGTATTGCATCTACGTCGGGATTGGGCAGAAGAACATGAGCATCGCCCGAACGGTCGATGTTCTGGAAAAAGCAGGAGCGTTGCCTTACACCATTATTCTGTCGGCGCCCGCCGCGGAGAGCGCAACGACCCAGTACCTTGCGCCGTACGCAGGCACTGCGATGGGCGAATGGTTCATGGCCAAGGGGATGGATGCGCTGATTGTGTTCGACGATCTGACCAAACATGCAGCAGCGTACCGGCAAGTTTCGCTTATCCTGAAGCGGCCGTCCGGCCGGGAGGCGTATCCCGGGGACGTGTTTTACCTTCACTCTCGATTGTTGGAACGCAGCGCCCGTATGAATGAGGCGCATGGCGGCGGATCGCTTACGGCCCTCCCGATCATTGAGACGCAGGCCGGAGATGTGTCGGCCTACATACCGACGAATGTCATCTCGATTACGGACGGCCAGATTTACCTTGAGACGGATCTATTCTATCAAGGGGTGAGACCGGCGATTTCCGTTGGAATATCAGTCAGTCGAGTCGGTTCTGCCGCGCAGATTAAGGCGATCAAACAAGTGGCCGGATCGACGAAATTGGACCTCGCACAATTCCGGGATCTCCAAGCCTTTGCTCAATTCGGCTCCGATGTGGATGCGGGGACCAGGAAGAAGCTCAGATCGGAAGAGCA
>JAFAKL010000299.1 GCA_019235445.1 Verrucomicrobiota bacterium
GTACCCATAAGCCAAAAGAAGATCGCTGGCTAAAGAGCCATCCTAACGTGCATTTTCATTTCATCCCGACTCATAGCTCCTGGCTCAACCAGATTGAATCCTGGTTTAGCATTTTGAGCCGCGCCACCCTCCAGGGAGGCAGTTTCATCAGTGTCCGAATGCTCGTTCAGGCGATCGAAGCCTTCATCGTGGGCTGGAACCAGAACGCAGTCCCTTTTGAATGGACCAAAAAGGAGGTCCATCAGCAAGAGCTCAAGAATTCTTACGCTGACTTATGCAATTAGGTATAGTGCTAGTACTAGTACACTAGAAGGTAAAAATCTCACAATCCCCCGTCGCGTGGCCAACCACTGCGTCGGTCGCTATCCCGATAAAAAGCCCATGTTCCACCACCCCTGGAATCTGTTTCAGTTGTTTCCCTAGACTTTCCGGTTTCGGGATCTTTTCCAGATGACAATCCAGAAGATAATGCCCGCTGTCCGTCACCAGCGGCTTTTCCAAACCACCGCGCATTTCGATTCGGGGCTCCCCTAAGCCGTTCTCCTTGAACACTGTCCGCATATGCCGCTCGGTGCTTCGCCAGGCGAACGGGATCACCTCGACCGGAAGCGGGAATCGGCCGAGGTTATCCACCAATTTTGATTCGTCCACGATGCAAACCATTTTTTTTGAAGCGCAGGCAACTATTTTTTCCCAGAGTAGATTTGCCCCCCCACCTTTGATCATCTGCCCTTTGGGGTCGATCTCGTCGGCGCCATCGATCGTCATATCCAGTTGACCGACATCATTCAGATCGGCCAATTTCACCCCGACTTCCTCGGCAAGTTGGCCGGTGGATTTCGAACTCGGCACTCCAGTGACGCGCAGACCCTGTGCTACCCGTTCTCCGAGAATTCGAACAAACCATCGAGAAGTCGTTCCTGATCCAAGCCCGATTGTCATTCCGTCCTGAAGGAATCTCTGAATTGCCTTGGCGGCTGAGGCCTTTTTTGCCTCGTCCTGTGCAGAGGTCGGTTGCATAAGCTATTCTAAAGGGATGTTCTTTTGAGCAGATTTTTGCCGCGCAGTATACTACGACGTTTGATCCAAAGCCAATCACGATTGCCGTGTGCGACCGACAAAAGGAAAAGGTGAAACATGCTCGTTCCCTGCACCGTTTGGTTCACGCCGCTGCGCCGGCCGAAAAGCCGCTTCTTGTTTACGACGGGCAATGTAAGTTTTGCCTCCGCTGGGTCCGCCGATGGCAGGAGACCGTCGGCACCAAGGTCGATTTCGCTCCGTTTCAAGCGGTCGGAGATCGTTTTGCTGAAGATATATCGGTTGACTGTTTCAGCGTGGCGGTCCACCTGATCGAGACCGATGGATCTGTCTCTGCAGGGGCAGAAGCGGTGTTTCGGATGCTGAGCTACGGGCCTCAGATTGGGAGCGGCTTCGGGCTTTGGTGCTGCGCGCGGGTTCCTGGTTTTGCCCCGGCGTCCCGATGGGGGTATCGCCTGGTGGCCGGCCACCGTGAGATCGCCTCCGCTCTGACCAAGGCGCTTTGGGGAAGTGATGAGCATGCTGTTTGCCGCCCCACCTACTACATTGTCCGGATTCAGTTTCTTCGTTTGCTCGGATTGATTTACCTCATCGCCTTCTGGTCCTTCTGGAGCCAGGTGGACGGATTGATCGGAGCCCAAGGCATCCTGCCTGTGGCGCCCTGGTTAAACGAGTTGCGGAATCGCTTCGGGCCGGAAGCGTATCGATTATTACCAACGCTTTGCTGGTTCAACGCTGGAGATTCGTTCCTGCATCTGCTATGCGCGGCCGGAATCGTGTTGAGCCTGTTGCTAATTCTCCAGATCGCGCCGGTGCTCTGTCTGCTTATGTTGTGGGCCCTCTATCTTTCGCTCAGCGTGGCTGGACAGGTTTTTATGAACTTCCAATGGGATTACCTGCTTTTGGAAGTCGGTTTTTTCAGCATTTTGCTCGCGCCCTTCCGACTCATTCCATCGCGACGTTATCAAAGTCCTGTTTCTCCCTGGGCCCATTTTCTCCTCCGCTGGACCTTATTCCGACTCATGTTCATGTCTGGCGTGGTGAAGCTGACCAGCGGAGATGAATCCTGGTGGAACCTGACCGCACTGGGATATCATTACGAAACTAAACCTCTTCCTACGCCGCTGGCTTGGTGGGCCTATCAATTACCTCCCTGGTTTCAGGCCTTCTCAACCGTCGTGCTGTTCGCCATCGAGTTAGGCGCACCGTTCCTGCTGTTCGCTCCAAGGCGAATCCGGATGGTCGGCGTGTTTAGTCTGTTAATGCTGCAGCTGTTGATCGCGCTTACTGGCAACTACTGCTTTTTCAACCTTTTGACAGCGGCGCTCTGTTTGCTTTCGCTGGACGATGCGGTCTGGCCGCGGCCAGGCCGAAGGGTGAAGCTGGTACCGCAACTCCGCGGCGCCGTCTGGCCCTCCACCATCCTGGTCCCGTTGGTTGCGGTTGTCTTGACGATGAGCGGGTTTTTGCTCTGGAACGCCTTTTTTCCAGAGGCGGAGTGGCCGCCTTTGCTGGGCACCTCGTATGCTTATCTCGAACCGTTCCGGTCGCTCAATGGTTACGGATTGTTCAGAGTGATGACCAAGACGCGTCCGGAAATCCTGGTGGAGGGAAGCCGGGACGGCGTGACCTGGCAAACGTACGAATTCAAATATAAAATGGGCGACCCCAAACGAGCCCCGCCTATCGTTGCCCCTTTCCAACCCAGACTGGATTGGCAAATGTGGTTTGCCGCCCTGGATGACATCCGGGGCGAGCCATGGTTTATGAATTTTCTGGCCCGGTCGCTCGAAGGTTCGCCCTCTGTTCTGGGGCTACTGAAGACCAATCCCTTTCCGGATTCTCCGCCTCGCTACATCCGGGCGCGACTGTTCCAATACCATTTTACGAACCTGTTGGAGAAAGAACGAACCGGAGCATGGTGGCGCCGGGAAGAGCAAGGTGTCTATTGTCCGCCGGTCAGCATTCGCGGCGAGGACTAACTGCCTTCCTCTCCCCAGAACAACCTGGTACACTAAAACGGTATGTCATCCGGTTCCGCGTCAAGGTCCGGGTCGCGTGGTTCGGGACGGGCGGGGGGAGCAGAGCTAGCGGGAGGTCGGCGAGGCGTGAAAGTGGATGGGGCGGGAGCTTCGCCTTCCTGCCGGCTGCCCAGCAACTGAAGATTTTCGGCGACCACGCGCAATCGGGAGCGCTTCTGGCCGGTCTGCTTGTCGTCCCAACTGTCCAATTGCAGACGGCCTTCGATGAAGACTGGGCGTCCCTTTTTTAGATATTGACCGGCGATTTCGGCCTGCCGCGCCCAAAGCGTCACGTCGACGAAGGTGGTTTCTTCTTTTCTTTCGCCATCTTCTCCAGAGTAGACTCGGTTGACGGCAAGACCAATCTCCGTTACCGGAGTTCCTTTGGGCGTGTAGCGGATCTCAGGATCACGAGTCAGATTGCCGATTAACAGGACGCGGTTAAGATTTGCCATAACAGAATCTAGGATTTGGGAGTTCGGATGGGTGCCCTCTCTGGTAGCTTTTGGTAATGCTGCAGAAAAATGATGGGGTCGAGCTTAAATTTGCTGCGCAGCTTGGTGATCAAACCCGGATCCGCTTCAAAAATAAAATTGACGTAGTACGCGGAGTCAATGTGACGCGGGCTGTAAGCCAGTGGCCGCTTATCCATCTTCTGGACTTGCTCAACCGCGGCGCCTTCCTTCGCGAAGTCCAACTCCAGCCGTTCAATAACCTCTTTCACCGTGTCTTCCTGGCCGCGGGTATCCACCGCCAGTAAACATTCATAACGATTTTTCATAATGTGTCAATCCTGATCTGCTCGATTGTAATTGTTCATCGCCGAGTCAATCCCACTGCGCGCCACATGTTCGATTGCCTCGGCCGCGCGTTCGATCGCCCTTTCAATCGTTGGCTGTTCCGATCGCTCGAACTTGCCCAAAACATGGTCTCTCAACTGTTCAGCCTCGCTGGAAGCATCGATCCCAACCCGCAAACGCAGAAACGACTCGCCCAGATTGACAATGATCGATTTCAACCCGTTGTGGCCGCCATCGCTGCCTGACGGTCGCAACCGAATCCGCCCAAGCGGTAGAGCAGCGTCATCGACTACGACCAGGATCTCTTCCGCAGGGATCTTGAAGTAATGTGCAAATCGGCCGATGACTTCTCCAGTTCGGTTCATATAGGTGAGCGGTTTCAGCAACGGGATGTCACCCCACTTTCCCAATTCGGAATTCCAAGCCGCGGACTTTGAAAATGTCACCCCATTTTTTCGCGCCAGGTAATCGACCACCATGAAGCCGACGTTATGGCGCGTGCCGCTATACTCGATTCCGGGATTTCCCAGGGCGGCAACGAGACGCAGATCAGCCACAGAGGATTAAGATTGAGACGTTTCCGTTTTGGCTTCTCCCTTCTTCTCGGTGATCACTTCAGGGGTCGTTACCGTTTCAGCCGCTTCCGTAACCTCCTCGCCCACCCGCGAGGCAACAACGCTGGCCACCGTCAGGTCGCCGTCCGTAATGGCTTCTACCCCAGGGGGGAGGGGAATGTCGCGCACGTGCAGCGACTCCCCGATATTCAGGTTTGTCACGTCGATCCGAACGATGTCGGGCAGGTCCTGCGGGAAACACTCGACCTCCAAGGTGCGCAAGGAATATTCCAGCAGCCCACCGAAGGTTCTGACTCCCAGAGCCTCGCCGAAGGCTTCGATGGGGACCTCGGAAATGATCTTCTCCGTCCTGGAAACGGCGTGAAAATCGACATGCAAGAGTTCTCGCCGCAAAGGATGATGTTGGACCTCCTGAATCAGGGCCAATCGGTTTGTACTCTGGCTGCCGTCCGCTATCTCCAATTCCACCAGTACGTGTTCGCTCGACGCGTGGGCCAGAACGTTTGCCAATTCGCGGGCCTCAACTTGCAGGGGCATCGGCTCCGACTGCGAGCCGTAAACGATTCCCGGCACGAGACCCTCTTTTTTGATTTTTTTGACAGCATTTCGACCGAGCACGCTGCGTTTTTGCGCTTTCAGTTTAACTTGTTGAGCCATGATTCTTAAGAGAGTTCTGGATTAATCTCGAAAAGCGAACTAACCGATTCATTGGTGTAAATCCGGTGGATGCCCTCGGCCAGGACTTCGGCAATGGAAAGCACCGTGATCTTAAAATGCGGGTCGAGTTTGACTGGCGTGCTGTCCGTCGTGATCAGTTCCTGAATCTGGGATTTTCTCAGCCTTTCGTGAGCCATGTCAGTAAAGACCGCGTGTGAAACTCCCGTGTAAATATCTCCGGCGCCAAATTTTTTTAATAGTGCCGCCGCGTTGGTCAGGGTTCCGGCGGTCTCCGTGAGGTCATCCACCATAATAACGTTCTTGCCGTCCACGTCGCCGATCACGGTCATCGCTTCCGTTTCGGTTGGACTGATCCGTCGCTTAGCCACGATGGCCAGCGTCGCTCCCAACGCTTCTGCGTAGGCGGAAGCCAATTTCAGCCCGCCCACGTCTGGTGAGACAACGGCCAGCTTATCTATTTTCTTCTGGCGGATATAGCGGATTAGCACCGGTGCCGCGTAGAGATGGTCTACCGGGATGTCGAAAAATCCCTGAATCTGTTGGGCATGCAAATCCAGTGTCAGCACCCGGTTCGCTCCGGCTGCGACCAGTAGATTGGCCACCAGCTTGGCCGTGATCGGTACCCGCGGCTGATCTTTGCGGTCCTGTCGCGCATACCCGAAATAGGGAATAACCGCCGTGATCCGATAGGCGCTCGCGCGTCTGGCCGCATCGATCAGGATCAGGAGTTCCATCAGATTCTGGTTGGTGGGCGGGCAGGTGGGCTGAACGATGAAAATGTCGCGACCCCGGATATTTTCGTTGATTTTGACCCGGGTCTCGCCGTCTGGAAAAGAGCTGACCACCGCGTCACCCAGAGGGGCGCCGATGGCCTTGCAGATTCTCAGAGCCAAGTCGCGGTGCGCCGATCCTGAAAATACTTTTATCTCTCGATTAAAAAGAGTCATAGCCGGGCGAAAAGGAACCCTGACTCTAATGCTGAAATCCGCTTTTGCAACAGGCGTAGCTGAGACTCAAACAAGCAGTTCGGCCAGCCTTGACCGGAAAGCTTCTTCATCTTTCACCGAAAAATCTGGGGCGGCTTTAAGCCGGATTTCCTGGCCTTCAGTCGACCAGAATCGCAAATACAGGGGTTGTTTCCCTGGATATTGGCGGACGAGGTCCCGGATTGCCTTCAGGCGCTCCTCGCTGGCCTTTTCCATCGGGATATCGATCGTCAAAGCCTCAACCGATTTCCGCTTGCTGATTGGCCCGACCTCACTCGCGACAATCCGGATCCCGTCTTCCCGTTGGTCCATTTTGCCCGTAATGGTGACGATTTTTCCTTTTTCGATCTCCTTGGCTGATTTGGCATAGACATCCGCCCAAACCATCACCTCGACGGTCCCGGTAAAGTCTTCCACGGTGAGTATTGCGAACGGTTTTCCTTCCTTCCGGGTGAGCTTTTTGTCGAACGCTGAGATTGACCCTGCGATCTTGACCGTGCCTTTCTCTTCCTGATCGGCTAAATCGCTGATCCTCATGTACGCTCCTCCCTCAATCAACTCTCGGTAGGCGTCCAGGGGATGACCCGTCACGTAGAAACCGAGAAGGTCCCTTTCGTGCCCGAGTTTTTCGATCGTGGACCAAGGCGTGAAATGAGCAGCGTCACCATTCGTTCTCGAAGGCGCCGCCATCTCCAGTTCACCAAAAAGGGAGACCTGGCCGCTGCGCCTGTCTCTGTGGGCGGATGCTCCCGCGGACAGCGATTGATCGATTCGCTCAAATTGCTCCGCTCGATCTTTCCCGGTGAAGTCGAATGCCCCAGCCCGGATCAGGTTTTCCAGGATCTTACGATTAACCGCTTTGGAATCCAGCCGGCTGCAATAATCCTCTACCGTTTTAAATGGGCCGTTCCTCCCCCGTTCAAGGATGGCCGACTCCATCGCGGCCTCGCCGATGTTCTTGATCCCGGCCAGGCCGTAGCGAATACCCCGGCGCCCCGCTTGCGTCTCAGGGACAAACTTCAAATGACTCCGGTTAATGTCCGGGGGTAGAATCGATATGCCGAGCCTTTGGCATTCGGCAACAAATACGGCAATCTTATCTGTGTTATTGATTTCATTGCTGAGTAGCCCGGCCATAAACTCAACCGGGTAATTCGCTTTCAGATACGCGGTCCGATAACTGATCAGACCATAAGCGGCGCTGTGGCTTTTGTTGAAGCCGTAGCCGGCGAACTTTTCCAGCAGGTCGAAGATGGCGTTGGCCTTCTTTTCGTCTATCCCGTTCACGCGTTTGCATCCCTCGATGAAATTAACGCGTTCTTTGGCCATCTTTGCTTTGTCTTTTTTCCCCATTGCGCGCCTGAGAAGATCCGCCTGACCAAGGGTGTATCCGGCCAGGACGTTGGCCGCGCGCTGCACCTGTTCCTGGTAGATCATGATCCCATAGGTGTTGGCGCAGACCTCCTTTAACAAAGGGTGCTCATACTTGATCTTCGTCTGGCCCTTCTTGCGCTTGATGTAGTCTGGAATCAGTTCCATTGGACCCGGGCGATAGAGCGCGATGAGAGCGATGATATCGTCGATGCTGCTGACCTCAAATTGCTTGCACAAGTTGGTCATTCCGCCGGATTCCAGCTGAAAAACTCCAATCGTTTCTCCTCGATCCAACAGATCGAAGGTGGCTCGATCATCGAGCGGGAGCGATTCGAAGGAAAAATCAGGCTGCCGGTCTCGAATCAGGACAGCTGCATCCTGCAGAACCGTCAATGTTTTGAGCCCGAGAAAGTCCATTTTCAGCATGCCCAGGTCGGTGAGGGGGCCCATCGCATATTGAGTGATGACCTCATCGTCGTTCCCGCGGCACAGCGGGATGTAGTGGTCGAGCGCCCGGTCGCCGATGACCACGCCCGCAGCATGGATGCCGGTATTCCGGGTCAGACCCTCCAGGACCGATGCGTAATTCCAAAGTTGCCGCGTGCTCCCCTCCGTTTCGACGGCCTGTTTCAGTTCCGAATTTTTTTCCAGCGCACCTTTCAGCGTGATACCGAGTTCGTTCGGAATCATCTTGGCAATCCGATCGGCATCAGAATAACTGAGGCCCATCACGCGGCCAACGTCTCGGACCACACTCTTCGCTCCAAGTGTGCCGAAAGTGATGATCTGGGATACCGCACGCGCACCGTACTTCTGGCGGACGTATTCTATCACCTCACCCCTGCGGTTCTGGCAAAAATCAACGTCGATATCCGGCGGGCTAACGCGTTCCGGATTTAGAAAGCGTTCAAAAATCAGGTCGAACCGCAGAGGATCAAGATCAGTAATCTCCAGAACGTAAGCGGCCAATGAACCCGCCGCGGAGCCGCGCCCGGGCCCGACCGGTATACCATGCTGTTTGGCGTAATGGATGAAATCCCAAACGATCAGGAAGTAGCTGACAAACCCGGCCGTCTCCAGGACGGAGAGCTCGTATTCCAAACGTTGCCGGAGCTCTTTATCAGTCTCGGCTCGTTCTCCGTAACGATTTCTCAAGCCGTCCAGGCAAAGCTCGCGAAGAAATTCTTCGCGTGTTTTGCCTTCAGGGGGTGCGTAAGCCGGGTATTTGGAAATCCCGAAATCGAGTTTCAGATTGCAGGCTTCGGCAATGCGAAGTGTGTTGGTCAGCGCTTCCGGAATGTCCGAAAAAAGCGCTTCCATCTCCTGCGCAGATTTGAAATAGACCTCTGTCGGGTAATGCATCCGGCGCTCGTCGTGAACCATCGACGCTGTGCCGATGCAGATCATGACGTCGTGCGCCTCATGATGCGATCGTTCCAGAAAATGAACGTCGTTGGCTGCCACCACTGGAATTCCCAGCTTTTTGGAAATCTGCAGGAGCGCTCGGTTGCAGAGATGCTGCGCCTCAATGCCGTGATCATGGAGTTCGAGGTAAAAATTTTCTCGCCCGAAGATATGCACGAATTCGCCGGCAGACGTTTCAGCTCTCTGCAACTCGCCCGACTGAATCGCCATGTTGATCTCGCCTTTCAGGCAGGCGCTCAAACCGATCAACCCTTCGCTGTGTTGCGACAGTAATTGTTTGTCAATACGCGGCTTGTAATGAAATCCTTCCAGGTGCGCACTGGAAACAAGTTTGACCAGGTTGCTATAACCGCGAAGATCTTTTGCCAGCAGGGTGAAGTGGTAGGCTGCGTCCCGGGCGGAGGAAGCGCTTTTGTCGAACATCGACCCCGGCGCCATATAGACTTCACACCCGATGATGGGCTTCACGCCGGCCTTTTCTGCCGCCTGATAGAACTCGACCGCTCCATACATGTTGCCGTGATCGGTGACGGCGACGGCTGGCATGCCGTACTCAACCGCCTTTTTCATCAGATCCGGGATCCGGATGGCGCCGTCTAGAAGGGAGTACTCGGTATGGAGATGCAGGTGGACGAAGGAGTCGATCGACATTGTCTTACGCCCAGTTTACGCTCTGCATCTCCCCGCATCAACGGCGAAGGAGAGCCCGTGGCGTGCTGCAAATTCGCTGGAAACTTTCTTTCCACGATCCGCTCGCCTCCGCAGGAAAAAAGTTCGTCGGCGGTGAATCTCGGTTTCCCCGGTTTGGCAAATGCGTATTTTGTGGCAGAACGGGTCTCTCAAGCCGAGGTGGCGAAATTGGCAGACGCGCCAGACTTAGGATCTGGTCCCGAAAGGGGTATGAGTTCGAATCTCTTCCTCGGCATAACATCAACGAAATCAAAGGATTATAGCATGGTACATAACGAACAATGGATTGTGTTATTCTGATCGCATCACGTGTACATCACGCTAAAATTTGGAAGTTGTCGGAATGCAAAATCGGCGGCCGGCGCGAGCCGTTTTGCAATCAGATTCAAATCCTCCACGCAAATAATTGTCGTTGAGGCACTTCTTATTTAAGTAGAAAACGTCCACAATGAAGATCTGGGTCGCGAAAGCCGTGGAACTTCTCGCCGCAAGCCTTGAAGAACCCAGGCATGAACCGAATGAGCTT
>JAFAKL010000338.1 GCA_019235445.1 Verrucomicrobiota bacterium
ACCACGCTCGTCGGCACGGCGCGGCCGAAGAATATCCTGGACAACATCGCCTATGTCGAGGAGCCGATGGACGAACAGCTTCTTGCCGAAGTGCTCGAGGTTCTTAAGCCGATCCACAACTTTAACTTCACCCGAGGTCGCCCTGAGCACTGCGACCCGCTTCTGGGCAGCTAAAACGAACCTTTTGAGGATTCGTTCCCCCCGAAGCCGAAGGGGTTAAAAATTCGGCGAGACCAAAGCAAATCAGAAGGCTGATACTCGTGCTGAAGACCGAAATCCTTAACCCGCACCTCAATTCGCTGCTGAGCCGCGTGCGCCACACCAACGCGCTCGTCGTCGCAGACCGCGGCTTTCCGTTTTGGCCGGGAATGGAGATCGTGGACCTTTCCCTTGTGGACGGTATCCCGACCGTTTTGCAAGTCCTTGCGGCCGTCCGGAGGAACTTTGTCATTGGCCAAGCCTTTATGGCGGAAGAGTTTTTCTCGAACAATGCGGAGGAAACCCAATCCGCACTCGCGAACGTCCTCGAGGGCATTCCGATCACGCGCGAACCCCACGTAGAGTTCAAAAAGAGGGTGCCGAGTGCCATCGGTTTGATCCGAACGGGGGACGCCACGCCCTACGCCAATATCATCCTTGTTTCTGCTTAATATGAAAACGATCCGCCTGGAAGAACCCGGCCGCCTCGCACTTTTCTCCACAGAAGGGCCCCCTGCCTCGATCCAACCCGAGGAAGCGCTGGTGCGCGTTCACCGCATCGGAGTCTGCGGAACCGACATCCACGCCTTCAATGGCAGGCAGCCCTTTTTCAACTACCCCCGAATCCTTGGTCACGAGCTTGGCGTCGAGGTCGTCGCGGTGGGTAGTTCCACCAAAAACGTGAAACCGGGCGACCGCTGCTCGGTCGAACCTTACCTCAATTGCGGGAGCTGCATCGCCTGCCGCCGTGGCAAACCCAACTGCTGTGTCAACCTGCAGGTTTTGGGAGTCCACACCGACGGCGGGATGCGCGAAGCGTTCGTGGTCCCAAGTCGCAAACTGCACCCTTCCGAAAGTCTGACGCTAGACCAGTTGGCGTTGGTCGAAACCCTCGGGATCGGGTGCCATGCCCTGGACCGAGCACGCGTCGAAGCGGGCGAATTTGTCCTGGTGATTGGCGCCGGCCCCATCGGGCTAGCGGTGATGCAGTTTGCGATTGAAGCCGGAACGCAGGTCATTGTGCTCGACATCAACCCGAAGCGCCTCGAGTTTTGCCGCGCGCAAATTGGCGCTCCTTACGTGATTAACGCCGCCGGCGAGGATCCGCTCGAAACGCTGAAACGGATCACTTCAGGCGATCTTCCGACTGCGGTTTTTGACGCCACCGGCAATCCGAAATCGATGATGGGCGCTTTTGAGTACCCGGCCCATGGCGGCCGGTTGGTCTTCGTAGGATTATTCCCAGGGGAGGTGACATTCAACGATCCAAACTTCCACCGGCATGAACTTACCCTTCTGGCCAGCCGAAACGCGCGCCCTGAGGATTTCATCCGCATCATTGAGCTTGTCGAAACCGGCCGGATTGACACCGCGCCGTGGATTACCCATCGCGCCTCGTTTGCCGACGCGGTCACGGAATTTCCTCGTTGGACTAAGGCTGAAACCGGCGTGATAAAAGCCATGATTGAAGTCTAGCGAGGCCTGATCACGGTCTAAATCGACATGCACGCGACGTTGGTGGCAGCACCAAGTTCTTAACGCCCGCCACAAAGCCGTTCCTGCCGCTTCTCGAAGCCACCCACTAAAAGATGAAAATCGACTCCCATAATCACTTCTGGAAATACTCCGCGGCGCAGTACGGATGGATTTATGACGCAATCTGGTACTTTAGCCCGTCATCATTCGCATAACGGGCTAACCAAGCTCTAAGCTTACCATGCCGTGGCCGCTGATTCTTTCGACTTCGAAGGACACGTAAGGTCCTTCGGTCCTGAAAGCGAGGCTCTTGCCTTCGGGCGCCGCGACCACTTCCCGCACGGCTCGGGGCGCCTTCACCCGGGCCTTTATTTTGAATAGCGGGATGACATCCTCGATCACGTCGAGTTCCATGCTTCGTCGTTCCGGGATGAAATGCAGGAGGTGTAGGATCCAGCGGTCTTGGCTTGGTTGTTCAGTGAGAGTAATCTGCAATGTGCTAGGCCCGTCGTGCTTGACTAAGGGATCTGGCAACAACAACTCGAGCGCATTCAAAACCAGAAGCTTGCACCAACGCGGGGCGTTGTCGTTGTATTGGCTAAAGATCGGGCTGGAAAAATAGATGCAGCGTCCCTTCCTGACTATCCCGGGTTGAACTTCCGAGCCGGAGGAGGGCGTCTGCCGGTGAGAGCAAAAGTGACGGTAGGTCCGGTCGAAAAAGGATTTCACAATTGGAGCGAGGACGTCCGAACCTGCACCCGCTTGAATGGCCATGCCGCTCCGGTACATGGCGTGTTCGGTTTGCGGCAGGCCGCGCCCGATCGCGTCTTTCGGGACGATGTATTCGCAGTAGTCATGACGCTCGTAGGCTTTACCGCGAACCAGCTTCCCGTTGAGGTCGCGCGGGCCCGGGTCGACCACGGTCACCCCAAATAAGTCCGTCGTAAACCGCGTTTGGCCTTCGTCCATGCCGGAAGCGAAGCTGGCGATGACACTTCCGCCGGACCCGACGTATTGCTCTAATTTTTGGGCGAGTTCGGCAGAAACCGGGATGTGATCGGGCAACACGAGCAACCGGTATCTGGCGAAATTGCTGGTGGAATCCAACACATCAAACTGGTGTCCGCCTTGCTCCAGGATGCGGGTTGCCCCTTTGATCGCGTCGGGCAGGGCGCCAACTTCACCGCCGGTAAATTCTTCTGGGGTGAGCAACCCAATCTCCGTCACCGGCCGCGCCCCTGTGCACCAGGGTTCTTTTTGTTCGACTTCCTGATAAACTTCGCCCACCAGCCGGTACACGTCCGGGTCAATTCGTCCGTCGGGAGCGAGTTGATCACCAATTAAACATTTGGCGCCGTGCGTCAGCATCCGGAGGCACTCGTAACGTAGCGCCGGAAGGTTTTTGAACGATTGGAAATCCCCCCAGGAGGTGTGGAACTTCCCGGTCTGCCCCAGGCAATCGAGCCCAAGGGTTCGGGCGTAGCGGATAGTAACCGGAAAATGGATGTAGCCCCAATCGCCGCTCGGCAGCGTTTCCAATTCGAAATGGCTATACGCGTCCTTGACCGAGCGATGGCGCGGTCCGACGTGGCCCGCGTTGTAAAAGATCGTGCAATCCGCGCTCCGTTCACGAACGAACCGCGTCATGTCCTCCTTAAACTCGTTAATAGTCTGGAGCCCGAACTGCTCCCGGATTTCCGGATTGCTCGGTTCAAGGCCGGCAGCGAGCATTTTCTCACGGCAATACCGGCAGGCGCAGGCCTCCGGCCACACGATGTCGAAGAACAAGCCGTCGGTTGGAAACGTCTCCAGGACCTCCGCGGTGTGGTCCTTAAGGAACTCACGGTAAGGCGAGTTGACGCACAGTTGCAGGTAAAAACCGGCTTCAAACGGCGGGGTACCCATCAGGCTGCCGTTGGCCTCCAGGCAGACCCATTCGGGATGACGCGTTGCGGTGTAGTGGTCCCACTGGACTGTGATGTAAATCGGAACCCGAATGCCGCGACGGTGACACGCTTCGATCTGCTGCGGGAGCAACTCCTTTTGGAGGTGAGGATGCTTGCGTTCAGGAAACCTTTTCGAGTCGAAATAAAGCCAGCCGTGGTGGCAGCGGGCAAAGCACGTGATCGAGTTTACCTTTGCGTTAACCAGAGTTTCAGCAAACTCGTCGGGATCAAAATTCGACCCGACGGATTCGATGTGTTCACTGGTGTGGAAATCAAGGTGAATCTGACGAAAACGCAGTTCAGTCTCTTTCAATTTATAGTCCTTTTGTTGTATTTTTCCGTTTGCCGTTCATCCACGGTTAGTTTGCCCGAACCTATAGGACGACGGCCTTGTCGGTTCTAGCGGCCGCCAAATCCGGAAATTGAGATTCCTTCGATAATGTATTTCTGTAACGTCACCGTTAGAATCGCAGTCGGCAGGATCGAGATCGTAGACGCGGCCATCATGTAGTTCCACTCGGTGCCATGTTGGCCGTTAAAGAGGTTGAGCCCTACCGGTACAGTAGCCATCTCGCGCGTATTGCCGACGATCAACGGCCATAGAAAATTGTTCCAGTAACCAATGAATGTAAACAAGGCCAGGACCGCAATCGCCGGCTTTGCCATCGGCACGATGACGTTCCAGAGGATCTGCCAGCGCGTCGCCCCGTCGATGCGCGCCGCCTCTTCGAAATCCCGAGGGATGCTGAGGAAGAACTGACGGAGCAGAAAGGTCCCGAAGGCTGTAAACGCCAAAGGAAGGATCAAGGCCTGATAAGTGTTAACCCAGCCAATGGATTTCATCAGCAGAAATAGGGGTACGACCGTGACTTCCTGGGGAATCATCAGGGTTCCCAGGTAAATCAGGAACAGCTGTTCGCGTCGCCAAAAGTGCAGTCTGGCGAAAGCATAAGCCGAAAGAATGGAAGTAAACAGCACCAGGAGCGTGCCGATCACGGACACCAACAGCCCATTGAACATGAACCTCCCAAACGGAACGAAATTCCAGGCTGCTGGGAAATTGGACCATTCCACCGACGAACCGAACAACCTTGGCGGAAACTGGAAGACCTCGGCGTTGGGTTTGAGCGCGGTGCTCAGCATCCACAGGAACGGAAAGAGCCAGAGCGCCGCGAGTAAAATCATCCCAGTCTGCGAAACGAAGGGACCGAGCCCTCGGGTAGAGGCATGGTCAATTTTCATAGTGCACCAATCGTTTTTGTAAGGCAAACTGCAGCGCCGTAGCGCCCATGACGACGGCAAACAGAACCCAACCGATGGCCGAGGCGTAACCCATTTTGAAGTATTAAAACCCGTTGTTGTAGAGGTAGTACACAACGGTCGTGGTGCTTACGCCTGGTCCTCCCGCCGTCAGAACGTACGGCTGGACGAACACCTGAAAGGAAGTGATAAAGGTCATCACCGTCCCGAAAAAGATGGATGGCGTCAGCATTGGAAGCGTGATCTTCCAAAATCGAGTCCACGGCTTTGCCCCGTCAATGGCCGCCGCCTCGTACAGAGGGGGCGGTATCGAACGCAGCCCGGCGGAGAAGACCAGCATGTTGTATCCAAACCCTTGCCAGGTCGACATGAGAATCATGGCGGGCATGGCCAAGTGCTCCGAGCCAAGCCAGTTTGGAGAAGGAACGTGAAAAAGGGCCAAAACGTAGTCAAGCACCCCGTGGGGAGTTAATAGCAGCCGCCAGACCAGCGCGTTGGCGACCATGGGAGTAAAGACCGGCAGAAAGAAAATGAGCCGAAAAATTTTGCCGCCTCGAATGTTACTGTTCAACCACACGGCGATACCCACCGCGAAAATCAGGTTTAAAGGCACATACCCGACGACAAAATAAAAAGTGTTAAGGAAAACGCTGAAAAAGACCGGGTCCTTGGTGAAGAGCCGGATGTAGTTGTCCAGCCCAATGAACTTGTGCTGCCCAAGCACAGGCCAACTAAAAAAACTGAGGACCAGCGAGGCAAGGAGAGGCAGCAGCGTAAAGCCAAGAAATCCAAGCCCGTTCGGCAGCAGATGGGCGAGCACCGTCGAGGTCTTTGAGTAATCGGAACTAGCTTTCTTGCCTTTCGCGTGGCGGTTGTTGCGCTCCGCAGGAAGGGTACTACTGCAGAGCCTTCCATCTTTGGAAGAAGAGGAAGCCATACGGTGGCTCTCCTAGGGAGAAAGCTGGGCCTGCACCTGCTTCAGGGCGGTAGCCGCCGGCGTTTGACCGTTCATCACGGGAATCCCGTATTGTACAATGAGAAGGTTGAATTGCTGCCAGTTGGCGGTCGTCTTGAACGGGACCACTCCGCCGTTGAGCGTGCGGTTGAGCACCTCTTCACTGCCGGCCGGAGCGTTTTTGAACCAGAAGGTTTGTTGGGCTTTCCGAGCGGGAAAAGCGCGGCCGGCGCTTGCGAGGCGTTCCTCTGCTTCTTCGCTGGTAAGAGCCGTAATGGCCTTAAACGCGAGGTTTTGGTCTTTGACGGAAGTAGAAATACCGAAGCCCGAGCCACCCACAATCGTGATCGAAGCTTTGCTTCCTTTGGGCACGGTAGCCAAGCCGAAATCAAACTTCACGGAGCTTTTTGCATTCACCACGTCCCACGGACCGGAGACAACCATCGCGGCGTTGCCCGCAGTCCACAGGGACCACGCGGTACCGGCATCCTGAGTGGCGGGCAGGGTCGGCGCAATGTGGTGCTTATAAACGAGCTCCGCGTAGGCCTCAAAGGCCTTGACAAAGGCTGGGTTGACAACGTCGATTTCGCCTTGGCCGTTTAGGTAGGTGGCCCCATTCGACAAAGCAAACGGAAAAAAGAAATCAGGGTAAGGAAAAGCCGCAAAACCGTATTGGTTGCCGTGCGTTAGCTTTTTGGAGGCGTCCAGGAATTCGTCATAAGTCCAGTCCACTTTGGGCTCCTGGACGTTATCTCGTTTGAACAGGTCTTTGTTGTAGAAGATGATGTAGGGGCCAAAGTCGTAGGGCAAGGCGCGCAGGGAGCTGTCGAACGTCAGCGCCGCCAGAATGGTGGGATCGAACGCGTTGAGGTCGAAATTCTGCGCCTTGACCAGAGGATCGAGCGGTTGAAACGCCGACCCAAACTGCGGC
>JAFAKL010000339.1 GCA_019235445.1 Verrucomicrobiota bacterium
TCCGGTAGCATCTTGATCGTTGCTCTGTATCCAGGACGATCCAAAAAGATCACTTTGATTTCGGTTCCTTTGTAGTCTTTAGACGCTTCCTCAAAGGACCAGGCTTCAGCAACGCTTAAGCCCAGGCACGAGAAAACGACTCCGGCACCTAACGTGCACAGTAATTTGTTCATAGGATCTGGGGGGTTATTGGGTGGGAACGATGGGGTTTGCGCATGATTACGGGGAATACTGTTCTGTGGATTTTAATCGAGCAAGTGCAAATGGTCCCCATCGGCAGACCTTGTCGACCCGGTTAACCCGCCTGGGCAGTAACGCTCATGAGCCTCGACAAAGCTTTTGGAACACCGATCAGCGAAATCACGACGGCGTCGGGTTCTGCTAATTGGTCGAGCGTCGGAGCGGGCGGGGCGTCGCCGCGCAAAATCCAGACCGTCCGGAGGCCGAGCTTCTTGGCAGGCCGAATATCGCTGTCCAGCCGATTGCCGACATGGACGGAGCGGCTCGCCTCGATACCGGCTTTATCGAGAGCGTATTGAAAGATTCTCTCATCGGGTTTTTCTATTCCAACGATCTCTGCCAAGGCAATGACGTGGAAAAGGTCGTGTAACCCGTCCCTGCGCAATGCTTTGAGCGCAGCCTCGCCTGAGTTTGCCACCAGCCCCAGTTTGAATTGGCCTGCCAGCGCCTTGAGTGCAGGTTTCACATCCGGATAAAGGGCGGAAGCCGGGTATTCCCAGTAGCGCTTCGCGAGGGTGGTCAATCTCTCGCGATCCCGATTGGGAACAAAATGGTTTGCGATCGCGGTGCGCAAAGAACCCGAAGCCCGCATCCGCTCCTCATCATAGACGGCCCAGAATTCATGTTCCTGGATGCTCGGGTTGATGTCATGCACCGCCCGCAGCAATGCCCGGGTGTAAGTCGAGTCGTCATAAATTGTCCCGCCCAGGTCGAATAGCACCAGATCGACGTCATTCTGACCCGCGAGGGCCGCCATGGCCGGCGGATGCGCCAGCAGGGATGCGGACGTGCCGAAGCCCGAGGCTCCGAACGCCGCCTCGCCGATGCCGCTCCAACCGAGAGTGCCCTTTTCAATGTCCTCTGGCAAGGTGAGGAACAAAGAGAGACCCGCGCTGAGCGCATAGAGTCCCGCAAAGATCCACATCACGCCTTCCACTCCGAGCGGTCCAATGAAGACGGCGACGATTGCCGGACCAAGCATTGCGCTTGCACCTGCTCCGAGGTTTAACATCGAAATGGCCGCGCCTTTGTTTTCCGGCGCCAGGAGCGGCATAATTGCGGAAAGGGGAACGTAGCCGGCGAGAGTTGCCCCGTAAAGAACGGCCACCAGGACAGCCAACCCGAAATTTCCATGGTGTGCGTCCGGCACGTAATAGAGCAGAAGCGTGGTGATGGTGCAGCCAATCCCGCCAATGTAGGCAACCGTGCGCCGCCAGCCGAGTGTATCTCCAACGATGCCCGACAACAGGTTGCCGATGATGTTGCTCAGGAACATGTAGCTGAGTAGTTGCAACCACTGGCTCAGATTCAACCCGACCACGGTGGTAAAGAAAGTTGGCAAGAACACCAAAAAGCCAAATTGCGGGGCGGTGTTGATCATCCGCACCAGACAGCCAATCGCCGTCTTCGGTTTTTCCCAGGCGATGCTGATACTGGAGAAAAGGGAGCCGCGCCTCATTGTTCCCATTTCGCCCGACGCAGCGGACTGGGATCTTCCTGGCAAACCTGAAAGCGCGACGATACCTCCGACAATGACCATTCCGAGCGAACACCAGAAGGTGACATACTGGCCCACGTACGGAATCAGCAGACTGGCAAAAAGAGAACCCAAGGTGGGTAGTCCCGCGCTGAAAGCAAACCAGAACCAACCCACGGCGGATCCGAGCCGCCTGGTCGGGGTGGCGGTGGTGACTAGCACAAGGAAGCCGTAGGCGAATAACGGATAGCCGAAACCCCGCAGCCCATAACTCACCAGCATGGCCGGGAAGCTGCGCGCTGGGAGCGCGAAGCCTAGAAAGACGACCTGGAAGATAGTCCAGGCCAAAAGGCCAATCCACATCACCAGACGAGGTCCATAGAGATCGGAGAAAGCGCCGGAATAACGGGCCGCCATCGTCGCGAGCGCGCCATACACGGTGAACATCAACGCGATCTTTTCGTGCGAGATTCCTTCGCTATGCAGGAAGTGCGCCAGATATCCTGACTCCACCCCGTCGCCCATCATGAACAGCAACAAACCCAGATATCCCCAAAGCAGTGGCCGGGGGAAACTGAAGTGGTCCAGAAAGGAGGCAATCTGGAAAGAACCGGGCGAGGCTTGGGATGCGCGGGCCATGGATTGGATATTACCTCTGCCAAGCCTCCGATTCGAACCGAAACTACGCTCCTTCTTGCTATTCAAGAAAACAGGCGAGACGTCTATGTTCTGGGTGCCCCGGCTTCATCGCGGGGCCTTGAACTGACTTTTCCGGCGAGGTGTAGAATGATATCGGTTTTGGAAATGCTGCCGATCAACCGTTGTGAGCCGAAATTGTCGACGACCGGTAGCCGCTCGGAATCCACCTCTGCGAATTTTTCCAGCGCTTCGGA
>JAFAKL010000404.1 GCA_019235445.1 Verrucomicrobiota bacterium
TTTCTGCTCTCGCTCGGTGTGTCGGCAAGCCGCATCCAGACAGTGAGTTTTGGCCAGGAAATGCCCGCCGATCCCGGACATGACGAATCCGCATGGGCGAAAAATCGCCGGGTCGAAAGTGGCGTCGTCCGTTGATCGCAGCGGCCGCAAATCCGGTTTTCCGTTTTCCCTTTCCTTCTCTGCCTTCATGGGGTTTGATCCGCTATTGCAGAGCAAAGGGTTAATGGACGACCAGAACTTGCCCGACGATGAAGCGTTGGTTCGCCAGACGCAGAGCGGCGACACTCGGGCCTTCGACCTTCTTTGGAAAAAATACAGCCCTCGGATTTATTCGCTGATCTACAACATGACCGCCAACCATGAGGACGCGAACGATCTGCTACTCGAAGTTTTTGCCAAAGCGTATCGATCGATCAACGGCTTCCGAGGCAAGTCCAGTTTTTACACCTGGATCCATGCCATCGCGGTGAACATGACGATTAACTTCGTAAAGAAACGTGGGCGCCGTTTTCAGATGAGTCTGGACGACTTGGACGCCAATGTGCAGAATGACAAGGAGTTCATTGATTTAACGGCTGCGAACACCCCGGTTCGCGAAGTAGATCTTTCGGAACTTCAACACAGATTGAACGAAGCGATGATGAAGCTGTCTGTTGAGCATAGAGCAGTGGTGACAATGTTTGACATCCAAGGGATGGCCCACGCCGAGATTGCTAAAATCCTTAGGATTCCCGAGGCTACCGTACGCTCTCGGCTATTCTACGCACATCGGCAGTTGCAGAATTACCTGGAGGAGTTTAGAAAGAAATGATGCTCGACGATCAGCAACTCCAGAAATTGCTCCGGCTCAAACGATTCGAGCAGCCACCCCCAGGATATTTTGATCGCACCCTGAATGAATTCCATCGACGCCAGCGTCAGGAATTACTGAGGCGATCCGCGCTGCAAATTTGGTTCGAACGTCTCCTTTCCAGTCTGTGGAGATTTCGCGTCCCCACCTATGCGTACGGGGCGGCGTTCGCTGCCTTTCTGGTGGCTGCCACGATTGTTGGCTCAGGCGTCTGGGCCCCTTACACTTACAAGGAGACGGCTGGAACCAGTTCCAACTTAGTCAGAGGCGCGTCCAGCCCTCCGATGGTCGAACGGCCGTCGTACCGATTAGCATTGAGCGGAAATCTGGACTGGTCGAAATTTGAGCGTTCTCCGGTTTCGCCCTCTGTCGTTCCCGTTGTCCGACCTTCTCAAACGGCGCTTCCCCGTTATGTTCTCGACGGCAGACCCGTCAGCTACGAAGCTTCCTTCAGTTTTTAACCTTAATGTTGGAATTCCTTGGCAGTAGCCCCGTGCAGAGCATCCGGCGGTTCAAGGCTCTGAACGCAGGTATGTTTTTTTTGCTGCTTGGAGCGACTCGGCTCCTTGCGCAGCAGGGTTTGAACTCCATCTCTTCCGAAGTAGCGAAGGTATTCGAGCGCGCAAAAAACGCCGTTGTTCGTATCGAGGCTGAGGACGAGCATGGCAAATTGGCCGGCACCGGCTTTTTCATCGATCCCAGCGGGACGATCATGACTGCTTACGCAGTAGGAGGTGAATCGGAGGACATCATTGTCGAGTTCGGGGTCAATCGCTATCCGGCCGAACGTCTGGTCGCCGATGCTCGCAGCGGAATTGCGATCCTTCGACTCAACGCGACCACTCCCTGGCTCCCCATCGGTGATTCAGATGAATTGAAAATGGCGTCGCCGGTCGTAACCATCGGGTATCCCATGGACCTGTCGGTTACGCCCACCTTTGGCATGATCGGCGGTTTTGACCTGAAGTATCTGAACCAATATTTCAGTACCACTTTAATTCGAGCGAACATCGCTGCGCAGCGAGGCGAAGCCGGTGCTCCAATTCTGAATTTAAAGGGCGAAGTGGTCGGCATCCTGATCTTTCCCATCGACAACCGGACAGCTTGTTATGCTCTCCCAATGAAAGCGGCGGAAAAAGTCCGCACCGATTATGTTCGATTCGGAGAGGTTAGACCGGGATGGGTCGGAGTGAATGTAGTCGAGTCCGATGAGCCGGTGCATGACTCGTCGGTTGTGATTCAAAGTTTCGCCGATGGATCACCAGGGGCCGATTCCGGGCTGCAGCCCGGCGACATTCTGCTCCGGATTGGCTCAACGCCTATCCATTCGCCACCTGACGTCCTGAACGCTTCCTTTTTTCTGACTGCCGACCAAGATGTCCCAATCACTGTTCTCCGGGATGGAAAAGAGGTCTCGGTTACAGTCACCGCAGCGGAACATCCGACCTATTTTCAACAAAAGCTTCCGCTCTTTGCACCGGCGAACCGAGAAGACGCGCAACGTTTCCGGGACAGCAATTAGCTTGCCAGGATTGTGCATTTCTCAGCACAATCTTACGTTGCCGAGCCATAAATCTGACCTAGAGATGCTCAGTTTGGGCAATTAGACGCCAATACGAAAGTGTTGGCTTTCTTTTTGCCCCCGATTACTATGCCAAACCTAGTGATGCCGAATAATGAGACCATGGGAACAGAAATCTCCTTTGAAGCGGCGATGGAAAGATTAGAGAAGATCGTCGAAGAGATGGGGTCTTCCAATTTGCCATTGGAAGAGTTGTTGGTCCGATACGAGGAAGGCATTCGGCTTGTTGGCATCTGCAACCAACGACTCGCCGGAGCGGAAAACCGAATTGAGACACTAAGCCGTACGCCCACCGGAAGACCGCAGCCGACAGGACCGGCGAATGTTCAGGAGGTGTCGAAGGACTCAAACAAAATCAAGAATGAAGAAATCAGACTCTTTTGAAGCGCCGTCCAAAGCACGGATATTGGATACGATCAATTCTCCCTCGGACCTCAAGCGCCTCGAGGAAGGTAAGCTTCCTCAACTGGCGCAGGAAATCCGGGACGAACTCATTACAGTTCTTTCGCAAGTGGGCGGGCATCTTGGGCCGAACCTAGGTGTGGTAGAGCTCACGATCGCGTTGCACCGTGTCTTTAGCACCCCAAAGGACAAGCTAGTTTTTGACGTCAGCCACCAAGGCTACGTCCACAAACTTTTAACTGGGCGACGCGGTCGTTTTAACACCATCCGGCAATACCAAGGTCTGAATGGGTTTCTGCTTCGAACCGAAAGTAATCACGATTGTTACGGAGCCGGCCACGCCGGTACTTCGCTTTCTGCAGCACTTGGCATGGCCGTCGCACGGGACCGAAGGGGCGGACGAGAAAATGTCGTTGTTGTTGCCGGCGACGCGGCTTTTACCTGTGGCACCAGTTACGAGGCTTTGAATAACGTGGCAGACAATACCAAACGCCTCATTGTTGTCCTGAACGACAACGAGTGGTCGATC
Organism: Verrucomicrobiota bacterium; assembly: GCA_019235445.1. Taxonomy (GTDB): domain Bacteria; phylum Verrucomicrobiota; class Verrucomicrobiia; order Chthoniobacterales; family JAFAMB01; genus JAFAMB01. Next base: position 3,364 of record JAFAKL010000404.1, read on the forward strand.
GCGAAAAACGTTGGAGCGATTGCTAATTATTTGAACCGGTTGGTCACCAACGATGCCTATAGTCACTTGCACGAAAAGGCGGCCAAATTTGTCGAAATGATCGGGGGCCGGTTCGCTCAACAGTTCGTGCATAAGGTGGAGGAAGGCGTCAAGCACCTTGTTCTGCCGAGTGTGATCTTTGAAGATCTCGGTCTGCGCTATTATGGGCCGATCGATGGCCATGACATACAGCTGCTGATTCAGACCTTCGAGTTTTTGAAGAGACAGAATGAACCCGTTTTGCTCCACATCATCACTCAAAAAGGTAAAGGCTACGCCCCGGCGATCGCCAAGCCGGACAAGTTTCATGGCCTGGGTAA
>JAFAKL010000453.1 GCA_019235445.1 Verrucomicrobiota bacterium
CCGCCCACAAGGCGATCATTCTCGCCTCGCTCGCGTACGGTTTTTGGATCGGCACCAACCAGATCCATGTTGCGGGCATTGAAACAGTGAACGCTTTGGATATTCGCTTTGCCGATCGATTGGGCTACAGGATCAAACTGGTCGCCACCATCCGAACAGCCCGCGATGGTCTGGTCGAAGCGCACGTCCATCCGACTCTCGTGCCCCAGCAGCATGTCCTCGCTTCTGTGAACGGGGTATTTAACGCTTTGATGGTTCGGGGCGATTTAGTGGGCGATACTCTGTTTTATGGACGCGGCGCCGGCCAGGACCCAACGACGAGCTCTGTTATCAGCGATTTAGCGCAGGCCGCAATCTGGTACGATTCTGGCGGCAAAGCTTTCGGGTTCACCCCGCACGGCTGGTACGGAAAATGCCTGCCGATCGAGCATGTCTCATCCGGGTATTATTTGCGGTTGTCAGTCGTCGATGCGCCAGGGGTTCTCGCGCAGGTGGCCAGTATCCTGGGATCGCATCAGATCGGCATCTCGTCGGTCATTCAACCGGAGGGACACGAGGGAGACGCCGTTCCGCTGGTTCTAATCATCCACGATGCGTCGTTTGATCGAATGCGAACAGCCGTCGAAGGCATTCAAAGCCTGGATTGCGTCAAGGCGGAGCCGAGGTTGTTGTGGGTTCTCTCATGAAAGAATCCCTGGAAGCGCATGGAGCGTCAATTGGCGTGATCGAACGATATCGCGAACATCTTCCGGTGACGGAAGCAACCCCTGTCGTCAGTCTGAGCGAAGGATCGACCCCCTTAATTTATTCGCCGCGCCTGAGCGCAATGATGGGTCGCGGCTGCCGGGTTTACCTCAAATATGAAGGACTGAATCCCACGGGATCTTTCAAAGACCGCGGAATGACCGTAGCGTTAAGCAAAGCCGCTGAATCGGGAGCGCGCCTGGTCATTTGCGCTTCCACGGGTAACACGTCCGCAGCAGCAGCAGCTTATGCCGCGCGGGCGGGGATTCAATGTGCCGTATTCCTGCCGTCCGGAAAAATCGCCATGGGTAAACTCGCGCAGGCGTTCGTGTATGGCGCAGTCGTTATCGCGATCGAAGGGAATTTCGATCAGTGCCTGAAGTTGGTCCGCGAGATGGCAACTGAACCGGGGATCTCCATCGTCAATTCTATCAATCCCTACCGTTTGGAAGGCCAGAAAACCGCAGCGTTTGAAATTATCGATGCCCTGGGCGATGCCCCCCATTTGCAGGTTTTGCCCGTGGGGAACGCCGGGAACACGACCGCCTATTGGCGCGGATATCTTGAATATCACCGACTACATCGGGCCACCCGGCTCCCTCGCATGCTGGGATTTGAAGCCGCCGGCGCAGCGCCGATCTACTACGAGCGGGTCATTGAACATCCTGAAACCGCAGCGTCTGCCATCCGGATCGGAAATCCGGCCAGTTGGAATATGGCAACGGCAGCCATTCAAGAGTCGGGCGGGGCGATCGAAATCATCACCGACGAGGAGATCTTTGCGGCCCAAAGCTGGTTGGCCTCCCAGGAGGGTCTTTTCGTCGAGCCTGCCAGTGCTGCTTCAGTGGCCGGCCTTTTCAAATGCCGATCGCAAACTGCGTGTGCTGACTGTCCAGTCCAGAAAATTCCGGACGAAGCCATCATCGTCTGCACGCTGACCGGGCATGGCCTGAAAGACACTGCTTCAGTGCTCAACGATCGAGCGAAACCTGTCCCTGCCCCGGCGGACAAGTCCGCAATTCTGTCAATCCTCGAAAAGACAAGATGAGTTTGATTGTGCAGAAGTACGGAGGAACATCGGTCGGAACGCCCGAGCGCATTGTGGAAGTGGCTGGGCGTATTTTACGCACGCACCAGGAAGGGAGCCAGGTCGTCGCCGTCCTCTCCGCCATGTCCGGAGTGACCGACAACCTGATCAAACTGGCCCGCCAAGTGGCACCGCATCCGGCCGAACGCGAGGTGGACGTTCTCCTCGCCACCGGGGAACAGACGACGATCGCACTCACGGCAATGGCGATCAACGGCCTGGGGGGGCGAGCTGTTTCGCTGACAGGTCGGCAGGCCGGGATCATTACCGACGGCGTGCATACCAAGGCCAAAATTTCCACCATCACGCCGAAACGCATTCACACGCTCCTGGACGCCGGCCACATCGTCATCGTGGCGGGGTTTCAAGGCGAAACCCTGGAGGGCGTCATCACCACGCTTGGGCGCGGCGGATCGGACCTCACGGCCATTGCGCTCGCCGCCTCCATCAAGGCAGATCTTTGCCAGATTTTTACCGACGTCGACGGCGTCTACACCTGCGACCCGCGTATCGTCAAGAGCGCTCGGAAAATTCCCGAGATTTCGTACGACGAGATGCTCGAGATGGCCAGTCTCGGATCGAAGGTCATGCAGTCTCGTTCGGTGGAGTTTGCCAAAAAATTCGGCGTTATTTTCGAAGTCAGGAGCAGTTTTAACGATCAGCCAGGAACCATCGTGAAAGAAGAAACAGCCGGCATGGAGAAGGTGGTCATTCGCGGCGTGAGCCTCGACCGTAGACAAGCAAAAGTCACCATCAGTGGCGTACCGGACAAACCTGGAATCGCCTCGCGAATATTCAATGAGATTGCTGCCATCAACGTGAACGTCGATATGATTGTGCAGAACGTTTCGGCGGCAGGTTCCACGGACGTTTCGTTCACCACCCTCGCGGATGAACTGCCAAAAATAGAAAAGCACCTCGGCCCGATCGCTTCGGAAATCGGGGCGAAAGGATTTGCGGCTCAGGGCGGAATCGCCAAGCTCAGTGTGGTAGGCATCGGTATGCGTTCGCATTCCGGGGTGGCGGCCAAGATGTTCGAACTGCTCGGGAAAGCCGGGATCAATATCCAGATGATTACGACCTCCGAAATCAAGATTTCTGTGATTATCGACGAAGCCCAGATCGATGAGGGGGCCAATATCGTGCATACCGGGTTTGGACTCGGGTCGTTGGAATGAGCAAAGCGTCAGTGTGTGTTACGACTCTCGTGGACCAAAGGCGATTTTTCACGTAGTCATCCATGCGGATGTGGAAAGGACGATTTCAGCAAGAAACTGCGCCTGCGGTTCAGCGGTTCACTGAATCGATTTCCTTCGATTGGCGGCTCTACAGGTTTGACATCCAGGGGTCGATCGCGCATGCCTCGGCCCTGGAAAAGGCGGGGCTGCTGGCTCCCGAAGAACGGCAGCAGATCGAGTCAGGCCTGAAGGCCATCGAACAGGAAATCTCGGAGGGACGATTTCCGTTCCGGATGGATTTAGAGGATGTTCATATGAACATAGAGTCGGCACTGACCTCCCGGATCGGTGCCGCCGGCGCGAAATTGCATACTGCTCGAAGCCGAAACGACCAGGTCGCGCTCGACCTAAGGCTCTATCTTCGGCACGAGACCGACCAGGTCTGCGCTCGGATCGCCGGCCTCCAGCGCGCCTTGGTCGGGCTGGCGGAAAAATACCGGGAGGCCGTACTGCCGGGGTACACGCATCTTCAGCGCGCGCAACCGGTGCTCTTCCCTCATCACCTCCTGGCCTACGTCGAAATGCTCCAGCGAGATCGCGAACGCCTTGCTGACGGCCGGAAGCGGGTCAATCGCATGCCGCTTGGATCAGGCGCGATCGCGGGGTCAACGATCTGCCTTGACCGCGAATACATCGCGGGATTGCTCGGGTTTCCAGAGGTAACCCGCAACAGCATGGACGCTGTCAGCGACCGCGACTTCGTGGCGGAATTCCTTTTTGCACTGGCGCTCACCGGCATTCACCTCTCACGTTTGAGCGAGGATTTGATCCTTTTCGCGTCGTCCGAATTCCGATTTATTAAAATCAGCGACCGGTATACCACCGGGTCCAGTTTAATGCCGCAGAAAAAAAACCCGGACGTGAGCGAACTTACCCGCGGCAAAACAGGTCGCTTGATCGGGAACCTGGTCTCGCTGCTGACCACCTTGAAAGGTCTTCCGATGACCTACAACCGCGACCTGCAAGAGGATAAGGAAGCGGTTTTTGACTCAGTCGATCAGATCAAACTGGTTCTTGAAGTCTACACAGGAATGATTCCCGAGATCGAAGTTGACCCACGGCGGACCCGTGAAGCCGCCAATGACTCGGGGTTACTCGCCACGGATCTGGCAGATTATCTGGTGATGCATGGTCTCCCGTTCCGCCAGGCTCACGAAGTGATCGGAAAACTGGTCGCTTATTCCCTGGAACAGCACCGCGAATTCGCTGATCTGAAATTGGAGGAGTTTCAACGGTTCAGTGAAAAATTCGGGCCGGATCTTTTCGCCGTGTTGAGTGTTGATCGAGCGATCGACCTAAGAACAGCAACTGGCGCACCTTCACGGAAAAATGTTGCAGCGGCATTAGAAGCGTGGAACGCAATCCTTCGTGAACAACCCTGACGGCTGGCGAATTCTGGAAATCGATTCCCTCTTCAAGAATCCGTATATCGAGGTTTTCCACGAGCGCGTCCTCCTCCCCGGAGAAAATCGCGTGCGCGACTGGACGGTGGTACGAAGAAAACAGGCGGTGGTGATTGCGCCCGTAACCCAGGAGGGAGAATTCGTTCTCATCCATCAGGCCAGGATCCCGGTGCGGAAGTTTCTCTGGGAATTCCCCGCAGGCCAGATCGATGATTCGCTTCAGCCCGGAATGGAGATCATCCGCGAGACTGCGCTCCGCGAGTTGACGGAGGAAACCGGGTACTCCCTGGTCAGCGGAGGAGACCTGATCTATCTGGGACATTATTATTCGTCCCAGGGATATAGCGACGAGACGTGCCACCTGTTTCTCGCCCGGCCTGTCCGGGCAACCGGATTTGGCCAAAAACCGGACGAAAGTGAATCCATTGTGGAATGCCGGGAATTTTCTTTGCCAGAACTGGGTTCAATGATTGCGGAGAGCGTGATTCAAGACGCGAACACGTTGGCCCTCTTTGCTCGGCTCTCCGCGAGAAAACTCCTCCCATGAAGATTTCCAGAATTTTCAAATTCCGTGAAGGCGAGCAAGGAGAGGCGGTTAAACCGTTCCTGGATCATCTCGAGGATTTGCGTTGGGTTATTGTCAAGATGGCGGTGGCCCTCGGCACTGCCATGCTCCTGGCCTTTTGCTTCCGCACTCAACTGGTTCATATCCTGCAGCATCCCCTCAAGGCGATCGATCCAAGGTTGTTGAGATCTCTTGTTTCCTTAGGGGTCGCAGACTCGATGACCATCTCTTTCCAGCTCGCGTTTTACGCCGGAATCGTTCTGGCGTTTCCGTTTCTGATTTACTTTGCCGGCCAGTTCATTCTCCCGGCGCTTACCCCGCAGGAAAAGAAGGCCATGCTTCCGGCAGTAGGAATCGGCTTTGGTCTTTTCCTCTGTGGCGTTGTCCTCGGATATTATCTCGTCCTGCCAGCCACTCTCCGGTTCTTTTTTCGCGACGCCCAGTCACTGGATTGGACCCCCACCTGGACGGTGCGCGAATATTTTTCGTTCGTGACCCAGCTTTGCGTCGGGTTTGGCGCGGCGTTTGAACTGCCGGTCATTGTGCTGGTGCTGGTTAGGCTCGGAATCTTATCCGTTGGCCTTCTACGGCGAACCCGGGCGTATGCCTTCCTTCTGATCTTTGTTGCTGCGGCATTTTTGGCGCCGACACCGGACGCGGTTTCAATGGCCTTGATGGGCGCCCCAATGTACCTGCTGTACGAGATCTGCATCGTGGTCGCCGCAATGCTTGAAAGGA
>JAFAKL010000508.1 GCA_019235445.1 Verrucomicrobiota bacterium
CCGGTTGGCTGTTTTTCCGCGTTGCTCGCTCGACCCGTATGGCTCACATACGGGCGCTTCGCTCGCGCCTTGAAAAACAGCCAACCGACCTCCGGCATATACCTCTTATTTAGGGGACAGACACTAGAGGCGTCTTATTTCTTTTTCCAGCACTTCGTGCCAGGTTACCCTCGTTTTAATCCCTCCGGGATAGATGCGTCACGGCGCCTCCCTGCCGCTGCGATAAGTTAACGCTTATGGACGCAGCCCTAGGAAGGGTTGGTTGGCGCCTCGGGCGGCCGGTATAAAGACGTCGGTAAATGTCCAAACTGCAGACGCCGCTGGCACGGCGGAACGGCGAAACGCCGACCACCCCCGAACCCAGAGTCCGGCACAGTTCCGGCGTCGAAATTGCGCTGGTTGCCCCGAACCCGCCAAATTTTGCGTGCGATCAGTCGGGAATATGCTAAACGAAGTTGCCGCTCTCAGAAACAGCCTATGCCAGTCCTTGTTGTCGGTTCCATCGCCATTGATAGTGTCAAGACGCAACTGGAAGAGCGTTGGGAGGTTCTTGGCGGAGCCGCTTCGTATGCATCGATTGGGGCGAGCTTTTTTTCACCGGTTAACCTGATTGGCATTGTCGGTACAGATTTTCCGCAGAAGTATATCGAACTGTTCACGTCGCGGGGGATCAATCTTGACGGCATGGAGGTTGCCGAGGGCAGAACGTTTCGATGGTCGGGCGAATACGATTGGGACATGAACAAGCGGAGGACGCTTGATCTCGAACTCAATGTGTTTGAAAACTTCCAGCCTAAACTCCCGGAAACTTATAAACGGACGCCGATCGTTCTATTGGGGAACATTAGCCCCGTTCTGCAATCCTATGTGCTCGATCAGGTGGACCGACCGCAATTTGTGGTGGCGGATACGATGGATCTTTGGATAGATACGACAAAGGCGACGCTCCTTGATTTACTCAAATGCGTCGACCTTCTAGTGTTAAATGACAGCGAAGCGCGGCAATTAACGGCGCAGACCAGTTTGCTCAAGGCTGGTCGGAATCTGATCCAACTTGGGCCTAAATATGTAGCCATCAAGAAAGGAGAACACGGGTGTCTGCTTTTAAGTCACGACCATTTTTTCAGTTGCGGAGCGTTTCCCTTGGAGGATATCCGGGATCCGACTGGTGCCGGCGACACTTTTGCGGGCGGCTTTGCCGGTTACCTGGCGGGATTGAAAAAGGAGGTATTCGAGTTCGCCGATCTCAAGAAGGCGGTGGTCTATGGCAGTTTAGTCGCCAGCTTTTGCGTCGAATCATTCAGTCTGGACCGTCTGATTACGCTCTCCAGAGAGGAAATAGATGAGAGGTACGAACTATTCAGAATGATGAGCCATTTTGAGCTGATAGATTAGCTTCGTCCTAGTGTACCGTTTCCTCCCAGCAATTCGCGCATTTTGGCAAAGTGCGCCCGCGCAGTTCCTTCGCCCGCCGGTTTATTCGTTAATTGGTGAAAGCTAAGGAGCTGGGTGAAGCGTGCATCCAAGTCTTTCAGGAATGAACTCGGGTAGCAAGGGCTGGGACTACCGTATCTGAAGCGGCTTGTGCAATGAGTGAGGGTCAGATTGCGCTTTGCGCGCGTGATCCCGACGTAAAAAAGACGCCGTTCCTCCTCCAGGTTGCCGTCCAGCTTTGATCGGCTGTGAGGCAGAAGTCCCTCTTCCAGACCGATCAGGAAGACCTGGGTAAATTCAAGGCCTTTGGCAGCGTGAAAAGTGATCAGCGTCACTCCGTCCACGCTCTTATCGGGCTCTCCTTCGTGTTCCCGATCCAGGGCCGTGTCAGCTAGAAAACCAGGCAACCCGTCCGTCGATCTGGCCTGAAAGTCTGCGATAGCACGAATCAGTTCTCGGACGTTCTCTTCGCGGTTAAGCGATTCTTCGGGAGTTTTGCAGCCACGTCGGAGATCTTGAAAATAGCCTATCTGGAGCAACAATCCTTCGACTGTTTTGGCGAGATCCGCGAGCGGTTGGAATAGCTTCGTCTCATATTCGTCCACCAGTTCCGTGAACTTGCGAATCGCTTCGCGGGTTCGTTGAGTGAGCAGATTCTGGAATGACTCTGAGAGCAGTGTCTCGTAAATGCTCTGGTTCGCTTTGTTGCTTTCCTGAATGGCTAACTCAATCGTGGAGCCCCCTATACCGCGGGCGGGAGTATTGATAATCCGCAATAGACTCACGTCGTCCTGTGGATTGTTCAGACAAGATAAATAGGCCAACAAATCTTTCACTTCTCGTCTTTCGAAAAAGCTGTGTCCACCCACTACACGATAAGGGATATGCAGACGCCTCAGGGTCTCCTCCAGCAAACGGGATTGAGCGTTCATCCGGAAAATCACCGCGAATTCAGCCCAGCGGCACTGCTCGGCCAATTGCTGTTTCTGGATTTCGCCCACCACATAACTCGCTTCCTCCCGATCGTCCGGTACCTCGATGATGCGAATCGGTTCACCCTCGCCGTTATCGCTCCAGAGCGACTTTGGTCGTCGGAATGGATTCAGCCGGATGATGCTATTTGCGGCACCCAGAATCGCATTGGTACTCCGATAGTTCTGCTCCAGTTTAACAATCTTTGGCAGGTGGAAATGGCGTTCAAACTCGAGGATGTTAGCGATTTCGGCTCCCCGCCACCCGTAGATACTCTGATCATCATCACCGACGACGCAGACATTGCTATGCTTTTCGCCGATTTGACGCACTAACTCCAGTTGCAGGCTATTGGTGTCCTGAAATTCGTCGACCATGACGAACTCAAACCGGTTTTCCCATTTCGCCCGAACATCAGGGAATTCGTTCAACAACTGGACAGCCAGAGTCAGAAGATCATCGAAGTCCACGGCATTGAAAGTCTTCAGTTCTTGCTGGTAACGAAGGAAAACGGCCGATTCCAGAGTTGGTTCGCAAGGGAGAATTTTTCGGCGCTGATTTTTCGCCTTGCTGATGAAACTCCGCGCCAGACCAGGATCCAGCTTTTCGTTCGCTGCGGCCAGGCGTGTGATGATCTTGCGGATCAGCCCCAATTGATCGGATTCATCATAGATGGAAAAGTTTTTCTTATAGCCGAGCTTCTCGATATCCTGGCGAAGGATTTGCACGCAAAGAGCGTGAAAGGTACAGATGGTCAGCTTGGAACCCTTGACATTTCCCCGAACGTTCCCGACCCGGTTACGCATCTCGTTCGCGGCCTTGTTGGTAAACGTAAGAGCGAGGATTTTGTGCGCGGGAACTCCTTCGCTCAGGAGGTAGGCGATCCTGGAGGTGATCACGTGGGTTTTGCCGGTCCCTGCGCCCGCGAGGATCAGAACAGGCCCTCGCGTTGTTCTGACCGCTTCGAGTTGTTGTGGGTTCAGATCAAAAAGGCGCACCTGAAGAGAGTATCCACATGTTGATGCATCGGCGGAATGCGGGCGAACCGTCCGTGGGTTGCTCAGCTTCGAGGGAGCAAAGCGGGAGGGTCCGTCTTGCGCCTTTGTCCGGTTGAATGGCTCAAGCCTGCTTCGCGGCGCCCGAGTACCGCTCAGCGGCGTAATCCCAATTGATCACATTCCAGAAAGCTTTGACGTATTCTGCGCGACGATTCTGGTACTTCAGGTAGTAAGCGTGTTCCCAAACGTCAATGCCGACAATCGGAGTCTCTTTGTCGCCGGGTTTCGAGATTGGACAATCCTGATTGGGTGTGGTTGTGATCGCGAGCTTTTTGCCATCGGTCACGAGCCAAGCCCAGCCGCTTCCGAAGACTTTCGTTGCGGTTTCACTTAGTTTTGCTTGAAATGCCGGGTAGCCGCCGAAGGTGGCGTCGATCGCCTGAGAGAGGTCGCCGCTGGGTTGGCCTCCCTCATTTTTCTTCAAGATCTTCCATAAAAAAGCATGATTGTACTGGCCGCCTGCGTTGTTGCGCACTGCGGTCCGGATATTTTCCGGAATTTTGTCCAGATTCAACAGCAAATCCTCAAGGGACATCTTTTGGATCGATTCAGGCGCTTGGGCGAGCGCCTTGTTCAGGTTCTCGACATACGCCCCGTTATGTTTGTCGTGATGGATCTGCATTGTTTGCGCATCGATGTACGGCTCCAGCGCGTCGTAAGGGTAGCCAAGTTCGGGTACCTTGAAGGGATATACCGAGCTGCTGGCACTCGAGTCGGCAGCTGCTCCCAGGACAAAAGAAGGAGCTACCGCGAGAGCACCGGCGGTCAGGGCAACAGCTTTGATTGCTTTGCGTCGCGTCATCATAAGACCTATTGTACAATTCAAGGGAAGCGGCGGCCACTGTGGAAGCGGAGCATGACCGTTTTTCACCTTGTCCCTGTTAAGGATTGATCACTGGGCCTGCACCCATTATTGTAGACGACTCTTTTTATGAAGACCTCTACTGCCAACGAACCCTCCACAGGACGTCAAGCCACCCGAGGCGAACCGATGAATGGTGCTGAGACTCTCGTCGCCGCCATGGAGCGGGAGGGGGTCGAGGTAATTTTCGCTTATCCGGGCGGCGCCAGCATGCCGATTCATCAGGCTCTCACGCGTTCCACCAAAATTCGGACAATTCTTCCACGACATGAGCAGGGTGGAAGCTTTGCCGCTGGCGGGTATGCGCGGGCTACGGGTAACCCGGGGGTCTGCATGGCTACTTCTGGTCCTGGAGCAACAAACCTGGTCACAGGCATC
>JAFAKL010000113.1 GCA_019235445.1 Verrucomicrobiota bacterium
ATATCCACAATTTTCAGGTTTAGCTTGCTTGCTCCAAAAAGCAGGTCAAAGTCACCGAATGGGTCGAAATCCCCAAAGTAAGATCGGTTTGCGACGATCCGGTTGTAGCTTTCTTTCATCAGGACTTTTGTACCGCAGAGGGTATCCTTAATTGGCTGACCCAATAACCAACTGAATAAAATACTGAAGATCTTGTTGGCACATAAGTTCAGAAAACGCATTGCCTTTTCGTCCATCGGATAAACCAATCTAGAACCATTTGCGAAATCACAGCGGCCGGAAACCACGGCATCGTAAAACTTGGGCAGTTCCTCAGGGGGCATCGTCAGATCTGCGTCCAGAATCATTAGCAATTCTCCGTCTGCGGCAGCGAATCCCTCTCGCACAGCGTTTCCTTTGCCTCTTCCGGACTGTTGCATGATCTTGATCCGTCTGTTTGGATAACCCTCTTTTACTCTTCGGATTTCATCCCAGGTATTATCGGTGGAGTTACCCTCGACAAAAATGATTTCGGTCCAGACTCCCATGTCTGGCACACGCTTAACGGCAGATTCGATGTTCCCAGACTCATTCTTTGCTGGAATGACAACCGATACCGTTTTCTCTGGGCGGTTCGCCGCCAGTCGTGCTATTGAAAAGACAGAGAAACAGAGCGGAGCCGACAACGGAGCCACAAAACGATTGAGCAACTTTTCTGCACCGAATATCTTTATGGGACACAACGTACGGGACTCTTGACGAATAAGTTCCCAGCCGGTCAGGTGCATTAAGCCGGCCACGTCTTCTTTGGAGAGCCAGTTGCTTTCGGGTCGGCGATTTCGAAGGCCGAGCGCTGTCGCCAGCCAAATCATGGGTCGCCACAGCGAGCTATATATATTAACAATCAGCCGGGTGTCTTGCTTGGAGACAGACTTTAAAGCTTCGAATAATCCTTGGACGTCCGCGGCCAGGTTTACCGTTTCTGACAGAATGATATAATCAAATTTTTCGCCTGGCAAATCCAGGTCTTCGCCAGCTTGGACGTAGAATTTGGCATCAGGAATTTTCTCTTTCGCCAACAGGATCTGTTTTGGAGACAGATCGACACCGCATCGTTTTGCCACTTGGATCTGATACAGAAGGTCACCGGCACCGCAGCCAATTTCAAGAACAGATGCCGACGCGGGGATCAGCAGCTTATAGCATTCAGCAAGGATGTTCCGGTAAGATAGAGCCTGCGCTGTAATCTCCCCAGATTTTTCGTAATATTCTCTAATCGTGGCAAGGTGGGTTTTGGACTGATCGCCCAACGGCCTGTTTCTCATGGTCGTCGCTCAGGTGATTGCTTTGCGATGACGACTAATAACCGTGTCGCAAATAAACTTGGCCAGGTCGCCAGGAGTTTCTCCAACCCTCGGAGGATCGGAAGCGCTATCAAAGGATACAACTGAGGTTTGCTAAATCCCCCAGACGCGACGTAGGCAATTTCTGGAAGTTGTTCACACCTTAGTAATGTCCAGGAGCTCAATTCTTCTGTAAATTCATTCCCGAGAAAAACCCTCGAAGCGTTGGCCTGAGCCGCAAAATAGCAAGCGTTTTCCGGATCAAAGCCATCCGGCGCGAACCACGTAATCGGCTCACGAAGCCCCAGCGGCTCATGATGGAAAAGTCCATAGACCAATCTCCCCAAAACTCCCATCGCCGGGTCTAAAATGATGACGCGCCCTTTGTTTCTCAGCACCCTTCGGAACTCATTCAGAGCCGTTCCCGGGTATTCGAGATGATGGAAAACGTCGAGAAGGATCAAACTGGACACGCTCGCGTCCCGGAAATTCAAAGTATACGCGTTTTCGCGTCGATCAAGCCACGGATTGGGAAAGATATCAGTCGTGACACATTCGGGGATGAATTCTTTGATGGAACCGATTCCCGAACCCAGTTCTGCGATCGCCCCAGGGACAGGTGCCAGATTCTTCCTGATTAGCTCGTAGAAACGAGCGTACAGAACTCTCAGAAGACGACGGTGCTGCCAAGCTTCCTGGTTGGAAAGCATCTCAGTCCGATGCTGCTCCGCAGGCTTCGATTTCAATCCCTCCATTTTTGAAAATATTCGATCAGACTTCAACAATGGCTTGGCAAGAGTGTCAAATGAAACTTTCATCGCGGACTTGTCGAACGTGACAATGAGCTCTATTGAGTAACCGCTCCTGTGAGGCAATTGTTCTGCTGAAATCGAATACTTATTCTCTCCGATGCTCTTGCAAAAGCTAAATGACCTTGGAATATGGCGACAAAGAGTAAGCGTTTTCGGTCATGTTTTTCGCACCTCTACGCTCGATCGTTTGGCGAGTCTATTCCTGCACAAATTCGGGATTCTCGGGCGGGAAGAAATCGGAATTCTCCGCCGATTCGTCAGAAACGGGATGACGGTGGTTGATATAGGAGCCAATCAGGGACTTTACACGCTTCTGCTGGCGGAGCTCGCTCGGCCAGGCAAGATTCATGCTTTCGAACCCCATCCGATGCTCTATCAACAAGTCGTTGAAAATTTACGAGAAAACCGAATCGAGAATGTTGAATGCCATCAGACAGCACTTTCGAATTCCACTGGGTTCTTGACCTTGCAACTTGGACACCTCAATTTAGGTGACAACTATATAGTCGCAGACGGAGCGAAAGTATCCGTCACCGCGCAGGTGCCGGCAGCTACTTTAGATGACCTGTTTGAGGGAACAAAAATCGACTTCCTGAAAATAGATGTCCAAGGATGGGAAGCTGCCGTTTTGGCAGGGGGACGTAGCGTCTTGGAAGAAAACCCAAAAATCATCCTGCTTTTTGAATTCTGGCCGTACGGTCTTCGAAGGGCTGGAGTCGATCCTCAAGCATTTTTATCTTATTTGATTGAGCTAGGTTTCAGCATTTATGGTCTCAGCAAGAGTCGGCTAGTCCTTCTGCAAAAGAAAGTATTGCCAAACCAATCCACAGAATTGGCGTATTGCAATCTGGTGGCTCTAAGAAATTAAGCTTGATTCGAGAACACTCTTCAGTTCGACTTAGCTATGGAACAGCATAACTTACAATTCGGATCGGTATTTTGGAAATCGCAGGCCAACACTCAAAGTGTGCCAATGTGAACGATGCCCCTGCGGATCGCCATAATCAGCTCGCCACGGAGTGGTAACACCTGGACCCGGCTGGTGCTCGCGCGAGCCCTGAACCTCCAGGAGATTGCGGTCCATAACTGGACAGATTTACCAGGCGAGCTGCCAACGGATTGCATCGTCCAGATCCACTGGTATCGAGAGCCGAATTTTCAGTCGTTCCTGCGAGAAAATAAGTTCCGCTTAATCGTTTTAGCCCGCCATCCACTGGACGTTTTCCTCTCGATGTTACATTTCGTCAGGTACGAGCCAATGACAGCTCGTTGGCTCGAAGGCAATTGCGCCATTCCACCAGAACTGATCGATAGTTCTCCTGCCTCCGCGGCGTTCAGCCGATATGCGACGAGTTGGGGAGCAGAAAACTTGCTTTCCATTAGTTATCAGTGGTGGCACGACCCCTCGGCGTTGCGAATTCGGTACGAGGAACTGGTGAGAGATCCCAAAGGCAAATTCACCGCGATCGCAAAGGTTTTCGACAGAACCACGGAAAGAATAGAGACAATCTTGCAGGAAAATAACTTGGAGAACTTCCGATCTATGCCCAATCGTCATGGCTGGCGGGGACAACCTGGGCTGTGGCAACAGCTGATCCCGACTACCACTGCGCTGAGAGTCTATGCGTACCACTGCCGTGTTTTCAATGCACTTGGCTACCCCATTCCGCTCTCGCTGATAACGCGCGCCGTCGCAAAACGTAATTGGGAGCGACTAAGGTCTAACTAGCCAAGGGCTTCGCCCTTGATTGGATTGAACGTCGCAGAGGCATGCAACGCGACCAAACCCTTCATAGTGACTCGGGAAAACTTTGCAAAGCAATTTACTGTTCGACTGAATAGGCGTCTCCTCTTCCAAGATATTTTTATGAAAGGCATTGTCCTGGCCGCCGGCAGCGGCACTCGCCTCCATCCGTTGACGTTAGTCACCTCTAAACAGCTTATGCCGGTCTATGATAAGCCGATGATCTATTATCCCCTGAGTGTCCTTATGCTCGCCGGGATTACCGAGATGCTTATCATCACTACGCCAGGCGATCTCCCGCAATTTCAAAGGCTGCTCGGCGATGGAACGCAATGGGGCCTCTCATTCGAATACGCTGTACAACCCAACCCTGAGGGTTTGGCACAGGCCTACATCATTGGGGCTGATTTCATTAAGGAAGAGCATTCAGCGCTGATCCTCGGCGACAATGTCTATTACGGCCACGGATTAGCGGATTTACTAGCTCCTGGACATCGTCGCTCACCGGGAGCTACCATTTTTGCCTATCGCGTCAATGATCCTCAGCGTTACGGTATCGTCGAATTTGATGAGAGAGGCGGCGCTCTCTCCGTGGAAGAGAAGCCCCGCGTGCCACGATCGAACTGGGCCGTGACAGGCCTTTATTTCTGTGATGAGAGAGCGGTCGACATCGCCGCTAACCTTAAGCCCTCTGGGCGCGGCGAACTGGAAATCGCAGATGTCATCGCTGCCTACCTTGAATGGGATCAGCTTGAGGTAAAGCGAATAGGCCGCGGTTTCGCCTGGTTCGACATGGGCACACACGACAGTCTCATGGAGGCATCTATGTTTGTGCAGACGCTGCAAAAACGTCAGGGCCTGCGCATCGCTTGTCCGGAGGAAATTGCTTATGATCAGGGTTTCATTACGTGCGATCAATTTATTACCCTCGGGAGAAAGTTAGAGAGAAGCGATTACGGGCAATATCTTTTGAAAGTGGCCAGCGAAAAAGTGTGATCGGAATTTAGCAAAGCAGGCCTGCGCAGTTATTCCTTACTTAACCCGAACACCCAACAGAATGTGGTAGGCCGCAGAATTCTTTATCATGTGAATTTCGGAATTTAAAGTTTAGGTAGTTAGCTAGCTGTCCTTGCTAAATCGCCTGGATAATGTTCCCTTTTCCAACCATCGTAAGAGGCAGGATGTAAGTCCGTCTCCTGACAAGGGCGATAACTCATCGTGTGTATGATCCGCTGTGAAGAAAAGGACTGCAGTTCGGTCTCCCAGATGCGCTTGCAATCCTTCAAAAGCTCCGACTGCGGCAAGTTTTATGCCGCCGTTTTCTCCTCCCAACCGTATAGTATTCAAGTCCACCGCAATTTTTATAATGAGCAGCTAAATCTTTAGCGCTTGTCGGGGAACGCTTGCCGTCTTAGCACTTCTTTCATGAAGAAAGCTCTTGTGACCGGTATTTCAGGACAGGACGGCGCTTACCTTTCCAAACTGCTGCTGGAAAAGGGGTACGAGGTTTGCGGCACTTCGCGGGACGCTCAGGTTTCTCCCTTGCGCAATCTCGACCGAGTAGGTACCCGGAAAGATGTTCGACTTGCCTCTGTCGCGCTCAATGACTTCCGGAGCGTACTCCAAGTCCTTTTCAAAGTGGAACCGGACGAGATCTACAATTTGGCCGGGCAATCCTCGGTCTCCCTTTCGTTTGAGCAACCTGTCGAAACCCAGGATAGCATTTACCTGGGCACCCTGAATCTGTTGGAAGCTATCCGGTTCACCGGAAAAGCAATCAAGCTGTACAATGCAAGTTCCAGCGAGTGTTTCGGCGACCTGGGCGGACAAGCGGCCACCGAAGAAACCGCTTTCCGGCCGCGCAGTCCCTACGCCGTGGCCAAATCCGCCGCTTTCTGGCAGGTTGCCAATTATCGGGAAGCCTACAGCATTTTTGCGTGTTCAGGTATCTTGTTCAATCACGAGTCGCCATTGCGTCCGGAACGATTCGTCACTCAGAAAATTATCCGGTCTGCCTGTCGGATCGCCCAGGGAAAGCAAAAAAGGCTACAACTGGGCAATATCGAGATCCAGAGAGACTGGGGCTGGGCTCCGGAATACGTCGAGGCAATGTATCGCATGCTCCAACAGGACGTACCCCAAGACTTTGTCATTGCAACGGGCCAAACACGGAAACTGCAAGATTTTGTCGCGACAGCTTTCGCGGCAGTAGGTCTGGACTGGCGTGAACATACCACGATTGATCAGGCACTGTTCCGTCCGACGGAGATCATGATCGGACGAGGCGATGCTTCCAAGGCGGCGGAAAAACTTGGCTGGAAGCCGAAGTACAAAATGGCCGAAGTCGTCCAGATGATGGTCCAAGCGGCAGCCGAGGCGGACGGGTGAACGCCCACAACGTTCACCGTTCGCCGTTCGCCGGCTTATGGCAAAATCTGATCGAAATCCTCGACCAGACCTGAGACGCGGCGCTGAATTACCACTTTAATCCACGGTCCTCCGGAACAATCCGGCGAATCGTATAGACGTCGCTTTTGCCAAGTTGATGTGAATATTGATGCAGATCTTCCCAAGGGTCCCATGGTGCGCTGATCAGTTTCCCCGTAATCCCCGCACTGACCTCTGCAGCGAGGTAAACGCACAAGCGCGCGGCCTTCTCCAGCGGCACGCCCCCTGAATCAAGCTGCTTCAGCGATTTCTCGTAAAATAACTTTCCGACGGCATCCGAGCCTGCGCTCAGAACCTCGCCCAGCAATCTGGTGTTCAAAGGTCCCGGTGCGATCGCGTTTACGTCTATAAGAAATTCGCGAAGCTCTTCAGCAAGAGTTTCAGTCAATCTGACCACAGCCGCTTTCGACGCCGCGTAGGCGCTAATTCTTGGGAGCGGCGCAGTCGCGCCACCGCCGGAGAGATTGATGATTTTTCCGCGCCCGACACTTTTCATATCCCGAATGGCAAACTGGCAAGGAAGAAAAGTGCCATACAGGTTGATCTCAATAGCTCGGGCCCATTCCGCAAATCGAACGGACTCGCTCGGGCCTTTTGGCCCGTACACCCCTGCGTTATTCACCAGGATCTCGACCGGACCTAACTGCGCAGAGATGTCCGCAAACAAGCGTTCCACTTGCTCGGGGGAAGAAACATCGCAGACAGCTCCGAAAATCTTCTGATCATTCCCTGCTTGAGCGCGAAGCTCATCGGCCACGGCTTCAATAAGTTTGCCGTCTCTGGCACAGATCGCAACGTGAGCACCTTCTTTGACAAATGCGTACGCGATGGCCTTGCCTAAGCCTTGACTCGCTCCGGTGACCAGGGAGATCTTGTTCTTAAGTTTCATAATTTCTGGGGCTGCCCACCGACCGGTATCTCACTCCGGGAAATTCGGACAGTTTAGACCGGAGAAATCCGTTTGCATCCACGATGATCGGCTGATTCATCAGCTGTACGGCTTCTTGCCAATCGGCCTTCAGCAGCTGCGGCCATTCGGTCGCAATGACTGTTGCGTCGGCTCCTCTGACCGCTTCGGGAAGGCTCCTCGTGATCGGTATATGAGCCAGATCCGCGGGCATGGCGGCGACGACAGGATCGTAAGTCTTTAAGGTCGCCTGTTCTTCGATAAGACTTCGACAGAGCTCTATCGCAAGACTTCGCCGGAGAGTGTCCGTATTGGGCTTGTAGGTGAGCCCCAGGATCGCCACACGTCTGCCTGCGACAGAGCCAAACTCTTCCCGTAATTTCTGGATCGACCACTTTTTATGCTGATCATTGCTATTTTTGATCGCGGATATGAGGATGAGCTCCTCTCCTGCCTGGGCCGCTAAGCGATTCAACGTCACGACGTCTCTGGCCAGGGTTCCCCCGGCAAATGGACCCCCCGGGGACAGATAAGCTTTGGGACCGATCCGCGGCTCGGATTTTAGTCCGCGCTCCACCTCCCACGCGTCCGCGCCGACATGTTCGCAAATTCGGGCGATCTCGTTCATGAAGGTGATCGACAATGCAAGAAAGGAGTTAATCCCATGCTTGATCATCTCCGCCGACCCCGTAGATACGTGCTGGAAGGTACTCGAAAAATTGCTCAGCAAGTCCGAGACGCGCGCGAAATCATCCACGCGCCGTGCGCCCAGTACGATCCGATCCTGATGAAGAAAAGTATCGATCGCCTTACCGAGCCGAAGATTTTCAGGGCTGTAAACGAATCGTTTACTCGGATACCTCCCCTCCAGCATGGCACAAGTGCCCGCCGGTACTTGCGAGGAAATCAAGACCAGCGCGTCGTCAGGCAGAAACGATACGCAGCGCTCGATTCCTTCTAAAATCGGGTTCACATCCGGATTGTCATCATCATCGACTGGAGTGTCATAGGTGACCCACAGCAAATCCGCACCGGCCAAGGCAATCGCGGGATCGCAGGCAAACAATAATCGATGCGAAGCGAAGCCCTCCTGGATCAGCTCAGCCAATTCCGGTTCAAAAACAGGCGGGATCCCCGCCTTCAACTGGTCGACCGTATGCTGATCGAGATCCAGGCCGATGACATCGAAGAATTTTGCGCAACAGGCGGCGGTCACACAGCCGAGATGCCAGAGTCCGAGGACAACGACTTTCATGCGCGTTTTTCAAAAACCCAGGTATTTCCGCGCAGCCAGTCTAACGTTCTCAAAACGGCCGCCTTAATGGTGAGCTCGTTCTGCCAACCAGTCGCTCGGACCTTTTTTGTTTCGAGGAAGATAAATGGGCTGTCACCCACCCACCCTCTCTCGCCACCGGTAAATTCCAGCTCCGGACGCAGGCCCAGATGCGCGCAAATCCATGAAATTGAGTCTCGCACCGTGCAGAATTCTTCGGCTCCCAGATTATAGACTTCACAACGATGTTTTGCTTTTCTCGCGGTCGCGAGGCCCATGACACCCAGCATCGCCATAACGCAATCTTTGACATAGAGATACGATTTTCGCTGGCGACCGTCGCCCAATACTCTGAGCCGGTCAGGGTGCTCCATGAGCTGCTTATAAAAATCGAAAACATGCCCATGCGTGTAACGCTCTCCCAAAATAGATACGAACCGAAAAATGTAACCTTCAAAGCCAAACCCTTCGCAGTACGCTTGAATCATCGCTTCGCCCGCGACCTTGGACGCAGCATAGAGGGATGTCTGAACCGGAAATGGCGCATCCTCCGGCGTGGGGAAAACGGTAGGCTCCCCGTAGACCGAGCCTGTGGACGAAAATGCTATCCGTGAGACGCGATTTGCTCTCATCGCTTCCAGCACATTAGAAGTAGCGATCGTATTTTGACGCAGGTCTTTGGACGGATGCTCTAACCCAAATCTCACATCCGCATTTGCGGCAAGATGAAACACTGTATCGCAACCGGACATCGCTTTGGATAAAGCCGCCAAATCCAGATTATCTCCTTCAATCAGTCGATACCGGGCGCTGGCCGCCGCCACGAAACTGCTTTGCCCAGTGGAAAAATTATCCCAACCAACGACTTCGTGACCGGATGCCAAGAGATCGTCGACTAAATTGCTGCCGATAAATCCTGCGGCTCCGGTGACAAATATTCTCTCCATCCCAAATGGTTTAGCGGTCGCTGGCCAAGACTTCGGCAGAGAGTACAACAAGGCAATAAGATGGAAAATGGAAATAATCACCAGGTCGAATCAATGGAGCTGCCAACAAATGTTGACATCCCCGAAGAAAAGTCTAACGCGTTCATTGCACCCAGATGAAAAACCAGGAAGCAGGCCAACCGAGCGTCGCAATTCGTAAGAATGCCGAATTCTTTGCCGGAAACGATTGGTACAAGGCTAATCAAAGCAGATTGCAAATTTACCAATTAATAGCCGAAGCGGCTGCGCAGGAGGTCAAGGCGGCAAAAAGCGTTCTGGATATCGGTAACGGCGGCATCTTCGCCTTTCCCATTGCTCATATCCCTCACGTCGAAGCGATCGATCTTTTCGTCGACGAATCTTTTTCTGCCCGGTATCCAGAAGTCCACTGGCGAAAGATGAACGTTCTTGACCTGGATGACCGCGGTAGGTTTGACACCATGGTGATGATCAACCGTCTTCATCATGTCACCGGCAGGAATGTGGCCCAGTGCTACGAAAATCTAAGCCGGGTTTTTGAAGTGAGCTTCCGCGCGCTTCAGCCTGAGGGAAAACTGGTGGTGATCGAAAGCACGGTGCCTGACTGGTTTCTGGCGATCTACAAACTTATCTTCCCAATTCTTCTCAAACTGTGGCCGCTGAGCCACCCAGCCACCTTTCAGTATGATTACCTAGACATCCATCGAGCAGCCGACGCGGTTGGGTTTCAGGATGGAGCAACCACTTGGATCCCCAAAATCGGAAGTATTATGACGCTGGGGTTGGAGTTGTCCTCCTGGCTGACCCCAATTCGCGTGGGAAAGTTCGTCTACAAAAAGCCCGCGATGCTGACTCGCTCGGCGAAATCCTGAACCACACCCTTTCCCGGCTGGGCTAGTGCATGGTCTCATATGTAGCTGGCGTATGAGACGATGCACTGAGTATTTCGGTACTATGAACCTCGTTGGTTTCCCATGGCCATCCATTGGCGAGAGAGTCCCGGCTTGGAATGGCAGCCATTTCCTTATTGATTCCGAACGGTGTGAAATTCTGACCTACAGCCAGAGCGAAAGCGCGTGGAGCCCGGAATTGACCGCGCTGCATGAGAAAGAAGCCAGCACCTCGCATCCGATAGATATCGCGTCCCGAAGGCTGGCTACTGAGTCGATGAAACTGGTCGGGACGCGCCGCAACCCGGTTGTCCTGGATGTAGGTTGCTCCAGCGGGTTTCTAGTGCAGGATCTTCTCCGAGAGATCCCAAATGCCGCCGTCATTGGTGCAGACTATCTACCGGATGTGGTGTTGAACGCTGCTCGACGGGTGCGCAGCGCCCCTTTCCTTCAGTTTGACTTACGGAGTTGCCCGCTTGCCGGTGACTGTCTCGATGGCGTAACGGCTCTCAACGTGCTTGAGCACATCGACGATGATTTCAAAGCGTTGCAGGAGATCCAAAGAATACTCAAGCCAGGAGGATTCGCCCACATCGAAGTGCCAGCGGATCCAGCCAGTTTCGATTTGTACGATGAAGTGTTAATGCACTTCCGGCGCTACAGATTACGCGACCTGAAGATCAAAGCCCGGGAAGCTGGTTTTGCTATTCTTAAAGCAACCCATCTGGGCTTCTTTGTTTATCCGCTCTTCAAACTCGTCAAGCGAAGGAATCAAAAAACTGGATTGCATCTGAACTACCACCAAAAGAAAGAGATTGTCGCTCGACAGATCGGAACCACGGCTAGAACTCCGATCCTCTCAGGCGTATTTGAGCTCGAAAGATTTTTGGGGTCAGTTTTCAGCTATTCTTGCGGCATTCGCGCCGTTCTCAGACTGCAGAAGACTTGAAGCTCTCAACGCACACCGCTGCTTGTGGTTGGAACGACAGCAGGTCTCAGTTGCATGTCAATCAGGAGCAGGATATCCTGAAAGGACTGGGGCTTCAATATTGAAGTCGCGAAGGTAGAAAACAGCCCATTCCTGGTTAAATGCTGAGCCGCATATAATGCGCAGCGTGCGATCCCACTTATTTTCCGTAACGTTGTCAATTGCCTTTAAGGCTCGATTTGGTTCTTAGAGGTCTGCCAAAGTACGATTGAGCGATTCTTGCTCTCTTGGGTAAAAGCGCCCGCAAACAGGAGAGGGAGCCCCAGAGAAAGGCAAAATGTTCGTCGTGACCGAGGTAACAAACTGCTCAGCGCGTTCAGGCCAACGAAAATGGCCGGCAGGATGATGATCCAGCCCATGGAGATGACTTTGTAGAGCCCATAATCGTATCTCAACAGGAATCCGTGCCAAGCACAAAGAAGGCTCAAGGGAAGTAAACAAAGAAACAGTCCCAGATGACGATGAAACCAGGCTCGGAAGCCGAATATTGAAAATACCAGGAGAAACCCGGGAAGGATATGATTCCACGCGGAAATGTTCGAGCCTAACGATTGCTCGCCTAACGCGAAGGATGCTGGAAACCAGTGACCATTCAAAAGTCCAGGCAACCAACCTCGCGCGACCTCTGCCGTAGCCCCAGTTCTGAGTTGTTTCCACAGAAATCGCCAGAGTAAATGGACGTATGGATGTACGAGAAGAAAGGTGAAGAGGATCCCGATAACTGGAGATACGTGTTGTGCCATCTTCCGTACCCTTCTTCCTAGAAGTATGATCAACCAAGGTGCAAAAACAAATCCTCCGATTGCCAACCCCTCGGGGTAAGCGTAAACGAACGCAGCCGCATTGAGGGCAAATATCGGAATTCCCATCCAGTGTTGACCAGATTTCAATAGCAGACGGAATCGAATAACGACGAAGGGGAGCAAACTTACCAAGACTAACTCATCAAAGTTGCCAACCTGAGGATTTCGGGAGCCCATCCTTTGCGCAGCCAGATTGCCAATCTCCAGTCCGGAGGTACGGGCCGGATGAAGCTCGGCCCACCTTGGGATTACAAGTCGGAATCTGTCTTGCCAAAGCGCGGGTATTTCGGACGCATCGACTCCAACCGTTGAGTTGAAGCGCGAACGAAACTGGCCCAGGAAATCGGGGTACGAAAATTTCGACCGGATACATTGTACGTGAGCCGTCCAACTGTCGCTGAGATAGACCGCAAAGGCGACGGCAAGGATAACGGCCAGCACTCTCT